>NZ_AYTW01000027.1:0-13878 GCF_002752635.1 Mesotoga sp. Brook.08.105.5.1 | reverse complement strand
CGAAGATCCGCTGTAAGCTTAATAACAAAGACCCGCTGAACGCTGTGAAGAGCCGTCCTTAGTCCTCCGTCCCAGATCATGGACCAGTCCTTGGGAAGAGCCTGAGGTCAGAGGCAAGAGGTCGGAAGAGCGAAGAGATCTTGATCTTCTTACCTCTAGCCTCATTCCTCTTACCTCTGATCCGCCTCAAAGAACCTTCAAGATCATCCCGCCAACCATTGCAATCATCACGCTCGCCAGTGTCCCGATTAGATAGTATTCTGCAAAGTCTTTGTTCTCGAAATTCTTAAATCTGGCCAGCGATTTGGCGGCTATTACAATGGTTATAGAGGCAACATTTCCCGTGAGATAAAGTGTAAGAATGAGAAGTCTTTCGAAGATCCCGATCACTTTTCCGGTCTTCACATTATCGAGAACGGAGCTGTCTCCTGCTATTCTCTGAAGATAGTCCGGTACATTCTTGTAGATGAGATCAAAGAGCTTTCTTATGAAGACCGCTCCGGCAAAGAGTACGTATAAATAGACAATTGTTATCAACAGAATTCTTTGAACCGGAAGCGAGGACAGGTTTAGCCCCGTATGTATGGAGAACCAACCAATGAAGCTCGAGAAGCTCCTTGAAACGGTGAAGCTGGAAATCGGCAAGAGGAAAGAAATGAGCACTAGATGCAAGAATTGGTCAACAATGAACATGATAAACTTCGTTGCCGGACCTCGCCGACTCTCGATCTGAGCTTTGAACACATCTATCAGTATGTGAAAGAGGGAAAGCACAAAGCAGTACATGAGCACATCGGTGAGTTTGAAGGGGAGCATAAGAACCAGAAGAGTTACAAACACAACGCACCAGTGTTTCAGGAATCCCTTCATCTGAACATTATTCTTTTCGTTTGCCATCGAGTCTGTCTGAAACAAGAAATCGGCAAGTACATGCGCTAGAATCGAAAGCGCTAAAGGTATCACTAATCCTGTCATGGTGGCCTCCGTTAATACCCCAGTAGATGCACGTTTGTCGTGGAATATACTTGTGATAAGATCTTAAAGACTTATTCAGCTGAAATAAGGTTATATAGACTAATTTTACAAATATAAGGCTGAATAAACTAATTTCCAAGCGACAAATCGATCAACTTCGCCAACCCCATTTCGGCAGCTCTTACCACATTCCAGCTGGCCTTTTCACAGTGTTCCTGAACCGTCGGGGCTGTCACTCCCAGAGCCTTAGCCGCCTTTTCGTAAGTCCCCTTGGCTTCATATACATGAACGGCTTCCCACTGCTTTTCAGTCCAATTCCTCTCAACAGTTTCAAGCAAAGATAAAGAGTTATTCATGGCAATTGATAGTAACTCGTTATCATGAACGAAGAAAGTGTTGGAAATCTTACTTTGCTTCGCACTATCAAGCGCCGTTCTCGCATCGAAGAAGACTCTGCCGCTTAAATCCCAAGAAGAACCGGCCTTCTCAAGCTCCTTCTTATCGATTTCGCCTATGCTTAACCCAATTCTTAGCCTGAAGGGTCGCACAATGTATCTCAACCTTCGAACAAGTATCGGTAGAGCCCCCAGCTCAGACAATACACCCTGAATCTCATCTCCTCTAGATATGGCGAATGGCTTTGCGAGATACTCCGAACCAAAACCCTCGATCGAATTCCGAATACTCTCCACCGGAATTTCTTGCTTCCTTGATTGGATGATATCGGCGGTAATTATCGCATAAAGACCCATACAGCTCACACTCCGTAAACAGCAGAGGCACTCCAAACTGATTGTAGCACAGATTCTGGCGAGACCATAAAGCAGGGGCAAGCAGAGTGCCGCTCCGCTCTTTACGAGATACCCACTTATCCACGCGGAGATCAATAGGACATCCTAGATAAATGGATCGGCTATTCAGAAGTCTTTGAAAGCTTGTTACTCAATATGAAACCCGTTGGTGGAAATTCGAGGGAAAGCCCGTTGAAGAAAACGGGAAAACTCCCGAATATGCTGCATTTTGGCAAATAGAAGGAGCAATGCGTCAGCTGCAGAAATTCAATGACTAACAGGAAGCCCTAATTAGCTACTTCAAATAGCCAAAGATCTTTCTCTCTATTTTCTGCATTGCCCTCTTGATAGGACATGGAATACCCTGCGAATATGATCCTGTTCCCTTCAATATAGGCTGAATTGACGACATCATCCCCGGAACCGCCGAAAGATACAGTATCTATTATCCTTCCTTGAGAATCCAGTTTCATGATCCAAGCATCATTCATGCCGGAATTTTCTTTGACATCGATGTCGTTAGAAGTTGTCTGTCCAGCTACAATCAAGTTCCCATCATCTGTAAGAACTATACAGCGCGCAACGTCCGTGAAACTCCCGCCGTAGTTCTTGCTCCACAGCTCATTACTTTCATCATCGACCGAAATGACCCAGAAGTCCTTTCCACCAAGTCCATTCGAAAACAGTGATACCCCGGCGTCCTGTGAACCAATGGCTATAGCACCGCCATCACTCTCTGCAACTATATCGAAGCCATCCTCAAACCACTGACCTCCGAACTGATCAAACCATTCGACTTCCCCAGCAGCCGAGATCTTCAAGATCGACATCTGGTTGTCCACGTAGTTGCAGCTTATTCCACAGTCTCTGTACGCAAAGTAGCCGACTGCATAAATTGACCCATCCTCTCCCAGGTAAAGTCTCTGCGCGCAATCTTCAGATCTGTAAGCGCCAACTACCCATTGAGACACCATATTGCCTTCACAATCCAGTTCTACTATCCAGAAGTCTTCTCCCCAATCATAGCAAGAGACATCTCCGTCAGCAGATCTTGTGTATCCTGCAACCAGAATATTGCCTGAAGGTTTCTCAAGTACATCGTATGCATGATCCTGCCCGCTGCCCCCAAGTGTTCTCTCCCAGATGAGTTCGCCTTCAGTCGAAAGCCTGATCACCCAGAAATCACCAATACCTTTGTTATTGGTCACATCACCATCTGCAGATTCCGTCAGACCTGCCAGCAAGTATCCCCCGTCAGCAGTTAGGGCTATTGCCTCAGCAATATCTCTCTTGCTTCCACCAAAGGTTTTCCACCACTGAAGATTCAAGTCACTGTCAAGTTTCACTATAAGGAAGTCTTCCTGACCGTGTGTAGAAACAATCCCTCCAGAAGAAGAGTCTGTGTACCCTGAAATCGCAACGGATCCATCTTCGAGAATCTTAACGTCGCTTGCCTCGTCGTTGCCGCTTCCTCCAAGAGCTAGAGACTTTACTACATTTAGCCTTGCCCCCAGAAAAACCGAAATAAAAATCAGAAATACCATTACTGACATTCTTCTCATCATCTATTCCTCCATCTCATGATCAACAACTTCTGCATCCCTTTGAGAACAATCCCAGGATCAATAGTTGTTCATATTCGTTTCATTATATTTGATTGGGTGCTGTGAAGTATCGAAGAGAGGCTACTAATATCACCGAGATAAATAATCGTGATGTCAAAAACGGAAAGTTGCGCGGTTGCATCTGAAATTTCCGGAATACTCGTTCTCATGAGAGCCTTCGCTGAATCGAAAAGCTTACTACAATGAAAGACCAATCGGGACTTTTTATAGCCGAAAGTGTAAAAGGTCTGTGTCACAGACCTTACCACCTCGAATTAGCAAGATCTTAATTCCGTTCCTTAAACCTAATCGAATTGTATGCGGCAAGAGTTCCATGAAGGATGTTGTGCTTCTGAGCAGACTGAATATCAACATGAAAACAGATACTTTGTGATCCAGATCGAAATTCACATTATCCGATGCAGTTCATAACTTCCACAGTTCTTTGGAAGAGAGCTTCTGCAGTTTGAAATCTGATATCTAGTCTGGCAAGAAACCCGAACTGAATAGCTCAAGACAGCCTTTGACGACTTCTTCATCATACTTCGTGCCAACTCCTGATTTAATCTCTTCCAGGGCCATCTCAAGTCCCAGTGCGGGTCTGTAAGGACGATGGGAGCCTATGGCCTCGACAAAATCTGCAGCTGCAAGAATTCTTGTCTCAAGCATTATCTCCTCGTTTTTCAGACCTCTCGGATAACCGGATCCATCGATTCTCTCGTGATGCTGCCTGACTATTTCTGCAACGGGCGGACCGAAATGGATCCTTCAGGATTTTGAAGCCTTCCTCGGGATGATTCTCGATTAACGCCCATTCAATCTCATTAAGCTTTCCGGGTTTGTTGAGTATATCTGCAGGTATGAACAGCTTCCCGGTGTCGTGGAGCCTGGAGGCTAACGAAAGCACATTTCGGTCATCCTGTGAAAGTCACATCTTTCTTGCTATCTCTTCTGCCAGTATGGCAACCCTCTTCTGGTGACCTGCTGTGTATGGATCCTTTATCTCAGTAGTCTCGCTCATTATTGCATTAAGCTCTTCCTGGGTCTTGCTGATTCTGTTGTAAAGGCTGTCGATCGGCTCGCGAATGGACCTGTAGACTATCCCCTGCAAGATAACGAAATAAGATATCACTCTGAAAACATGGCCAAGCATGTTAGAAAAACCGTACACGTCGGTATAGGTCGTAAAAACTATCTCACCGGCAGCGGTCATAAGAAGAGCCAGAAAGTAGTACTTTCTGTACGGGAGAACGTCTGGAGAATTGCTTCTAAAAAGAAAATAGATGCTCAACATTATGATTCCAATTACTACATATTCCATAGAAATCTTGAATGAAGTTAGACCTGTTCCCATAATGAAACATTCAGGAAAGTATCCAAGGGAGATCGTGGTCTTTCCAAGGGCTCCTGCAATAATGAACCCTGCAAAATAGCCAATATTTAGATTTTATTTCTTAGGCAGAACCAGCGCCAACGCCAGACCGGAAGCCTCTATCAACCGACCCAGAATCCAGAACTGTGTCGGCTGATTTGCCGTCCAGGAAGAAAAGACACCCATCCCGGCAACGAGATTGTGTGAAGAACATCCAGGACCATTACTACGCTGTAGAGATATCCCATTCTCAGCACGAGTACGTTCTTATCCCTGGAAATGAATGCCATAGAAACCAAAACTCTGGCGATCAAAATCGCCGTAATTTCGATAAACGAGTGGAAAAGAGGGAAATTTAACGCGACACTGCTCACGAGGCCAAAGCGATCAATATCCACATGGAAACAGTAATTGTCTTAGACATAACTTTACCACCAACGAAAAGGAGTTCTCTCAAGTATAATCCCTATCAAGCATGACAGCAAAAATCCTTTTCACTAACGAACTTGTGCAATACAGTGCCAACGGATCCTTCTGCCAGACGAAGATTCACCTCTATAACAACAATACCTGTAATGGCGACTCCCCGAAGCATCTCTAAATACTATACACAATATAAGGAATCATCTCAGCATATGACGACCAAAGTAGCAGAACCTGTGGGAAGGCAAGAAATCCTGATCTAAAGAGAGTCGAAACTGAGATCCCTTTCAGCAAAGGATAGACACAATGTATAATAAAAGATGCATCATGAGAGGCACTCATGAGTTGAGCGAAAGTTCTTGGTTTGTACTCAGAAAGGTGGAATAGATGAAGAAGACTATGAAGTTCTGGGATCTGGTCGCACTGGAAGTGGGGATGACAATCGGGGCAGGAATATTCATCTACATGCCGATCGCTTCTCAGAGTGCGGGGGTAGGAACAATACTTGCATTCGTCGTTGCCTTTGCTCCCATGGCAATTATTATGATAAATGTCATGCTGCTCGGATCGACACTTCCCACGACAGGCGGAACTTTCAAGTACGGCGCTTTCCTCTTTTCACCCAAAGCCGCATTTCTCGGTCTCTGGGCCTATCTCTTCGGTGCATTTGTCGGCCTGTTTCCGTTGAACGCGCTTGCGCTGGCATCATATATGAAGGGTATCTGGGATGGGATCTCTCTTGTGCCCGTAGCTCTGATTATTCTCACCTTCTTCTATGTAGTCAACCTTATGGGTCTTAAAATGGCTTCGAGAGTGGAAATCCTCGCTGTAGCTCTACTTTTTATTGCTATCACAATTTACACTGTGCCGGGCATTGGCAGAATCGAAGCGAGCAACCTCGAAGGCGTTTTCTCGAAAGGGATCGGTTCGATAATATACGCTTCGGCACTACTCTCTTTCACATTCGCAGGCTCTAACGCCGTGATAGAGCTTGGCGGAGAAGTAGAAAATCCCAGGAGAAATCTCCCGCTTTCGGTGATTTTCTCTCTCTCGGTTGTCTTGGTCTGCTATCTCCTGATGGCAATCGTCTCGTTTGGAGTAGGAGAAGATGTAATGACTAATGGCACTCTTAACGACGTAGCTTCGAATTACCTCAGCGGATTTCTTTTCTACGTCTTCGCATTCGGCGGCCCGATACTCGCAATTGCTACAACGATTAACGCGACATACATGTGGGGGACTAGATCTTTGCTCGCACTTTGTAAACTCCGAGTATTCCCCTCAAAACTCGGACTGGTCAACAAGAGAGGAACACCATGGGTTTTGCTGACGATTATTTGGCTTCTCTCTTCAATTATGCTGATTTCAGTTGGCGAATCCGGCCTAAACCTATTCGCAGCCTTCGCTTCAATAGGCGGAATAGCAGTAATCGTCCCAACGATGTTTGCAGTCTTCAGACTGAAGAATGATCCAAGGCTCAAAGAGAGAGCTCCCGCAATAGTTAATAAGAAATGGTTTACCCTAATCCCGGTTTTCGGGGCCGTGTTTTCAATAGTGATATTGCTCATTCTTCTTTATCAGGTCGGGGCAGATTTCAGTGCTTCATTCTTCTTGTTCTTCATAGTATGGGAGATCATTGGCATAATTTACTTTGCCTTCAGATTGAGACACCTCAATCGTGTGAAAGACAATCCATTCGGCAGAGACGACTTATCGGCATTCGACGACTAAGTAGTCAAAGAAACTTATCGACTGAAAGACACAGTCAGTGCCATCGTTCCTGCATTGATTGCTTTGCGAACACATACTGTGGCGTCGTTCAGTTCACACAGTATCTCAATGTATCCACAATTCTCTCAAGAATCGGTTCATTCTGGCTCCAAAAACCCACCTTAACCGCAAATCCAATCGATAGACAGTACCCGTCTTCATCGGGCTGATAGACATGTGAGTAGATTGTTCTCTCAACGTCCCACTGGGGCGCCGTAAGTTCTATCCATATGCCGGGTTGACCGGCAATGAGCCTTTCCGATTCTTCAACAACCTCCATAGAGAGTCTGATCTCCTCTTTTTCATCTTCAAGAAACTCGGGCCTCACTCGAGCAATAACAAAGAAAACATTCTCCGAGCCGGGTTCAGAATCGAACCATCTGCTGACGGCCTTCGAATCTTCGTCGTCCTCCAGTTCGCGCCTATACTCTTGAGAATCGTCATACCAGATCGACGGAACCTCAAAGCATATTCCATCGGCGAAAACCTCTACCCATTCGGCTGCAAAGACTTCTCCAATTACCTCTTCTTCGGTTATAGTTTCTTCCGTATCCAACTCGTATTCAAGCTCTTCTTTTCCTGTCCAGGGATCGAACGTCACATTGTCACTTACTGAATTCCCCGTTCCTCGATAGTTGAGAGAAGGATGGTGCGGACCTGTAATGTCACCCCACCAGCAATCTACAGCAACTACCTCGACCTGACTATCGTTTCTGACACCATAGATGGTGTTCTCTTCGAAGATACAGTCAGTGAAAGATATAGGAACGGTCTGCGAGGAGGAAATCCCTACTCCGATTGAATTTCCAGAGAACGAAGACTCAAAAACTTCTATGAATCCAGTGCTGTTGCTTAGATGAAGACCATCGCCGGCAGTCCTTGAGACCGACACATTCTTGGCGATCAATGATCCAGAACCTGTCTTGAAAAGACCTGCCTTGTCCCCGTAACCGGCATACATAACGATAGCCCACTCAAGCTCTGCGCTCCCTTCTTCCTGTATGTAGATACCTCTCCACCAACCTGGTTCAGGAAGAGAATCATCGCCGTCACGATTAGAATCTCCTCCAAATGAGTCATCCCGCCAGTCGGTGAAAACAATCGGCGCAAACTCAGTCCCTGCGGCCTTTAAGCTACCGGAAACCCGTAATCCCCTGTAGGCAGCAAACTTCAAAACTGTTCCAGATTTGATTTCCAATATTGCGTTCTTAGAAATGGTTAACTCCCCAGACACGTAGAATGAGTACTCACTGCTCAGGCCGAATACTACGTCGGAGGTTATCATTCCTCCATCTACAAATACATCGGTTCCGTTTTCTTCGAATCTTGCCAACCGGTCGTCGAAAGAGACATTAACTGCCAGCCGTACCCCAGTCCCGTTACTTATGAATGAATTGTTTGAGAGTTCAAGACTTAAATACCCGGCGAGAAGCTTTAGCGCATCTCCTGTGACATTATGGATAGTAGAATTGGTTAGTGTGAAAGATCCTGATCCGCTACGAATGATCCCGCTCTGGGAGTACCCTATGGTAATCCAATCTAGTTTGGCCTTTCCTGACTCCCTTATGTTCACTGAATTCCACCAGCCTCTATCCGGCGCTGTGGCTTCGGCATCTCTATTCGTGTCTCCGCCTACAGAATCATCTCTGAGATCGGTTATATGGACAGGCGATTGCTCAGTTCCTATAGCGATAAGTTCGCCATCAACTGTTATAGAAGTATTTTGCGCCACTTTGACAACTGTGCCGGCCAGTATTTCCAGTCTTGCGTCTCTGGAAATAGAAGTGCTTCCGCTCAAGAACAGGGTGGTATGCTCAGGAACTCTCCAGACTATTTCTCCACTTATGGTTCCCGCATCTACGTGAATATCGCGGTTGTTTTCGGCAAAGTGTGTCCTTTCATCTATCGACAGCGAGCTGTTCGCTACGGCCCTTATACCAATATCGTTGGATTCGAAGAAAGATCCCTCGATAACCACTCCATCTGTCCGGTAGTTAATTCCTGCTCCCGAGTTATGAGAGAAGGTAGATTCTCTAACCATAACCCCGCCGGCTGCATTGTCAACTCTGAAACCGTCTCCTGCAATGTGCTCAACAAGTGTATGCGACATTGCGACGTGTCCCGAACTATTCTTCAAGACTCCAGCCTTATCTCCATACCCCGCGTATCTGATCACGCACATCTCGAAGTCTGCTTTCCCATCTGTCAAAATACTGATCGATCTCCACCAGCCAGAAGCCGGAACCGTCTCCTCGCCGTCTCTATTTGCATCTCCGCCAACTGAGTCATCCCTAAGATCGGTGAAGTAGATAGGCAGATTCTCATTGCCCGTCGCTTCTAGAACTCCGTAAACGATAATTCTGTTATTCTGCCTGAACTTAATGACAGAACCGGAATGAATACTAAGTAAAGCCCCCGCTGCGATATTCACGTCTCCCGTAACTATCATAGAATAATCACTGCTTGATCCCCAGGCTACTGCTCCGTTAACAGTCCCGCCGTCGAGGTGAATGTCGACCGCATTCCCTTCGAAGGTTGTTGTCTGATCGACAAAAGAAGAACCTATACCTATTCGCACTCCATTCGTATTGCTTACATACCGGTTGTCGAAATGCTCGAATGAAGAGTATCCTGCCGCTATACGGAGTCCGTCCCCAGAAGTATTAGCTATGACAGAATTCGATACCGAAAGAGCACCTCTCCCACTCTTAACTATCGTTCCACCATCGGTTCTACCGCCATAGGAGATTCTGCACCAATCGAAGTAAGCAGAACCGTCGTTGCGGATACTTATAGATCTCCACCAGCCGGCCTCCGGTGGTGATTCTGCTCCAGGTATTTCACCGCCAACAGTGTTGTCTCGAAGATCGGTGAAAAAGATGGGTGATTCCTCGGTACCTAAAGCAATGAGCTTTCCATCGACAGCAAACATAGAATTCTGCGCTATCTTGATAACAGTTTCCGGCTTCACTATGAGGCTCGCTCCGGCAGCAATAGTCACGCTACCATTCATCAGAATCGATATATATCCTGGAGTCGCCCACACTACATCTCCCAAAACTGTACCTGGTTCAATCTGTACGGCGATACTATTTTCATCAAAATACGTTACTTCGTCCACCTCAATCGAACTGCCGGCAAGAAGCCTTATTCCAATGGCATTAGAAACAATACTCAAAGCTTCCGTCTTTACTCCGTCGGTCTTGTAATACAATCCTGAACCTGAATTGTGAGACAATGTCGTGTATCTCACTTCGGTGCCGCCTACCGCATTGTCAACTCTCAATCCGTCACCCGCGACATCATGTATGGTACTGTGCAGGATTGAAAAGGCTCCGGTGCTGTTCTTAATTACTCCGGCTCTATCACTTGCTCCCAGATAGCCAATGACACAGTAATGGAAACTCGCGCTGCCCTCGTTCAGAAGACTTATGCTCCGCCACCAACCAATCTCCGGCGAAGTCTCATCGCCATCCCCGTTGGCATCTCCGCCGACTAAATCGTTTCGAAAGTCGGTCAAGTTTATGGGAGCGTCTTCTCTACCCTTTGCTTCAAGGTGACCGTATACTAGAATCCTGTTGTTCTGCCTCATCTTAATCACGGTTCCGGCTTTGAGCTCCAATGTGGCGCCTGCAGCGATGGTTATATCTCCATTGGTAACCATAGAGTAATCGCTGTTAGCTCCCCAGACAACATTCGTGTTTATTGTGCCTCCGTCAAGGTGGATATCTAGATCATTACCTTCAAATCGCGAAGTGAGATCTGAGAAAGATGAGTTTATCCCCAGCCGCAGACCAACTGAGTTGTGCCCGAAATAGTTGTTCGAAGACTCAAATAGAGAGTACCCGGCAGCTACTCTTAGTCCATCTCCGGCACTGTTAATAATCGTTGAATTCGATATTCTTAGAAAACTAGCGCCGCTCTTTAGAAGAGTAGCTCCATCTGATCTTCCCCCGTAGGCAAGAGTGCACCACTCAAGAACGGCTGAGCCCTCGTTCAGAATATTGATCGATCTCCACCCACCATTCTCGGGTAGAGTCTCGTTCCCGTCACCATTTGCATCTCCACCCACGGAGTCGTCACGCAGATCAGTGAAAAAGATCTGCCGGCTCTCTTCTCCTCTCGCCTGAAGTTCACCGTAGAGCAAAATCCTGTTGTTTTGCCTGAACTTGAGAACAGTTCCTGGAGCTATCTCAAGAGAAGCCCCGACACCCACCGTCACATCCCCGGTAACCGTCATGGAATAATCGCCGCCGGCTCCCCACCTTACATTCGAGCTGATAGTTCCTCCGTCAAGATGGATGTCTACTTCGTTTGAAACGAAATTCGAAGTCTGGTCAAAGAAGGATGAGTTTATCCCGATCCTGACTCCATTCGTGTTATACATGAATAGGTTGTTCAGGCTTTCAAAAAAAGAGTACCCCGAAGATATTCTGAGACCATCGCCTCGGACTCTTCGGATGATTGAGTTAGTTACTCTCAGAGAACCCGATCCTGCCTTGAGAATTCCTGCTCCTGTTGAAGCACCCGCAAAGGATATTTCGCACCATTCAAGAAAGGCAGAACCCTCATTACGAATGTTTATAGATCGCCACCATCCAGGTACCTGAGCAGTTCCGGTGAAGATGATCGGGTTCTCCTTGTTGCCAACAGCCCTCAGAGTTCCGTCAACTATGAAGTCCTGATTTTGGACGATGAGAATCTCCACCCCCGGTTCGACCGTAAGAATCACATTAGGTGAAACGGTGATACTAGACCTCACCAAGTATGGACTTCGATCCCTCGTCCAAACAGTATCTTCGGCAACGGTTCCTGACACTTCTGTTGGAGGTTTGTACCCATCAACAGGTGTCTCTGAGTTCAGGGCAAAAAGCACCCCAGACGAAAGTAGAAGGATTATCAGTAGCGAAGTCCTAACAAGCCAAAAAGCTTTCATAAAGCACCTCCAGAGTATTCCGGGCTTTGCCGCCAGTACTACTCGGAGATTGGCCCGATCACGCGCCAAAGCCATCGTATGAACAGATTATACATATGTGCGGAGCGAATACTTAGCAGATTGAATAGTACTCTCTTGATTTAAGTAACAATCTGGAAGGAAGGTATGGATGGCCAAATGTTTGGTTAGTATGGCTTTTCACGAGGCAAATTCGGTGAAGAGACCTGTTTTGCTACTAGGTTCAGTCCATTGTGATCGTTCAATAATCCCTTATGAACTCACATTACGACTGGCCAGCATCAACGCACAGAATTCTTGCTTATTGGAGGGCAGGATATCTCTTCTACAATCATTTAGGTCAAACACTTGCCTTCATAATTACTCTATAGATGGTCGAGCAGGTCTCATCCATGCTTCACAAAGGTGTTCTTGCTCAGTTCTCGGAAGGCAACATCCCGTTTTTCCCTGGTGTTCATGACTATGGGACCTCCCTATGCAACAGGCTCTTTAAGGGGTTTCCCTGAAAACAGCAGTAACCTTATCCCCTCACTTCCTGCCCTCACCTAGAAGGTATCTCCATCGCCAAAGAGAACCGCTCGCTTGCTGTCAATGGTTTCCTCTTCACTGGGATCGAATGTTCCACTCCCCAACAGTATATAGATGAAGAGAGTCATATCATCACCGGTCTCGAATGACCACTCTTTTCAGGCTTTGACCTCCACATCTAGATACTGGCCTTCACATATCTTCCTTCGAATGCTCCGGTGATGTTCTTGTAAGGTCCCGCAATTACGCGCACTATTGAACCTTCTTCATCTACAGCAGGAAAATCCTGACTCTTTATGTCTCCATATTGAGGATTTGCCATTTTGTCCCTGGCACAAAGATTAAGCCGGAGCTGTGCTCCAAGCAATCGTGCCGAGGGTTTGGGCATCTCTTGATGAATGATCTCCAACCCTGCAGTCATCCATTGACAGTCTCCGTCGAGTATTTCGCCTTTGTTGCCCAAACTATCACCGTGGTCTATAATGCCGCTTACAAGATAAGGCACGGTCTCAATGCCCCTATGAGGATGCCATGGAAAGCCCTTAATGTAGTCCTCCGGATTTGTCGAATCAAAGGCATCCAGCAGCAAGAACTGATCGAAATCCTCAACGTCTCTTTGACCAACTACTCTAACGAGCTTCACTCCGGCACCGTCAACGGCGGCTCTCCCAGTCAAGATCTTGCTGATTTTCCGTATTCTGCTCATTGTAAGTTTCCTCTTCACTCCGCGGCGGATTCTCATGCATCAATACTCAAAAGCCTTTCGCAAAAATGGTGTCTGCAGATCTCTAATCATGAATGATCTTCTATCTGAATCCCATGATCTATTATCCCAGATAAGCCTCCAGCAACATTCTCATTAGCAAGAACACAGACAACAGGAAGGCCGGACCTTGTCGGCCCGGCTTTGAGGGATGGGGTGAGAAAGCTCATGAAGTTTTCCACTGTCAGTTCTGCTGTACCTGGTAATTAATTGCCGCTTGCTGTGCTTCTATGTCGAGGTTCATGTTCACCTGCACTTTCTTCAAATCATTTTCAAACAAATTATAAGAAAGAATTTTGGTGGTATTATCGCAGAAATATGGGAAAAGATGAGAGATAACCTGAAAGTTGTTTTCTTTTTTCGGCAAACCTTTTTGAAACATTACAGCATGAACAGAAGAGAAAGACTGAGAATTTTCGGATCACTGCGTGCATATTATTCAATTTCCTTTTTCAAAGAAGGCGGACCGGTAAGAAGGTGCTTTGCCGGAGGTATTCACCCCCCAGGGGAATTGGACAAGTAAGTTAGGAATAGTAGACTAAGAAGGGGTGAAAATGGAGAGAGTAGAGATGAGGGGAAAGCAAAGAGGCCAAGTAAGGATCTAGGATCTCCTGAAGCCTTGAAGAGCTCTTTAATCCCCTCTCGAGAGGGGTGTCGACGGCTTCATCGTCGACGGGGTGTGTGCACGTCCAGCTAAG
>NZ_AYTW01000026.1 GCF_002752635.1 Mesotoga sp. Brook.08.105.5.1 | reverse complement strand
CGATCTTGAGAAAATGGAGTCTGTTGTAGATATATAAGCTATGACTTGAATTCTAAGGAATGATTTATCTACAATGATGGTGGCAGTCAGGGAGAAGGTAGAGACTTGGTGTCTATCAGCCTTCCTTATGAAGGAAGAGCTACAAAGGGACAACACTCGTCTTCTTCCTGGGAGTACTTCAGGTTCTATGATAAGTTCATCCGGGGAAAGATCCTCAGGAACGCTACAACAGGGAAATCGGTACTCACAGACTGCTAATCCATTTATTGCGAGGTGTTGGTGAGATGAAAGAGCAAAGCGGTACGATCGTAGGTATCGACTGGTCAGCTGACTCCCATACTTGCTATGACCTCAAGGCTGACAAGAGTTTCAAGATCCCAGACTCTGTAGAAGGTTACGGTAAACTGCTGAACGATTATCCAGATGCAGTTTTCGTGATCGAAGAAGCAAACAACAGGATAGGAGACTACCTTCTCATTAACAATAGAGAGGTGTATGTCTTACCTCCTTGTAGATCCAAAGAAGCCAGGAAGTATCATTTTAGTTCCGGGGCAAAGAGCGATAGTCTAGATGCCAAGGCGATAGCTCTTACCTTCAAGGAACATCCCTCTTATTGTCTCAAGGCAAGATATTCAGGGGTCGGAGCGAAGATCACTAAACTGGTGACTATGTACAACATTGTATCCAAAACGCACAGTCAACAGTGCAACAGATTGTATTCAGTCCTATTGAGGTATTTCCCCGAATACTTGCACATTATGGATAAGCAGTACAGATCAAATACCTCCTTGAGGATTCTTAGCATCTGCCCTACGATAACTGAATTGAAGAAAGTTTCGAACGAAGAGCTTAGGAAGATACTGAACAAAGAGAACTACAGAATGACTAGTATCTTGAGAAAGAAGCTTGACAGGATAAGAAGCGAAGGGATCTCTTGGGGCGATACATCATGTGAGGGTAATCTCATAATGTTCCTGGCAAACCAGATTCTTGCCTTAAGAGGCACAGCAGAAAGCCTTAGGAAAGAGATGGGAGAGACCCTAGAGAATAGTCCATACAGGATCATCCTTTCTATTCCTGGTGTAAAGGCTGTAATAGGCTCATACATAGTAAAGGCCTATCTCACACATGATTTTAGAAGCTACCAGGAGATGCAGAAATACGCTGGAACTGTTCCCTTCCTCTTTCAAAGTGGCAGAAAGTCAATAATGCTGATGAGAAAGAAATGCGACAACGACCTCAGAAGCATGATTCACATCGCAGCTTTCGCTTCTCTGAAGACTTGTGGATGGGCAAGAAACTATTACAAAAGAAAAAGAAAAGAGGGCAAGACTTACGGTCATGCCCTCAGAGCACTGGGGAACATCATCCTCAAAATCGCATTCTCCATGTTGTCAAAGATGAAAGAATACGATGAAACCTTGTTCCTCAATGCCAAAGGAATTAAAACCACTCAACAGAATAATACAACAATTCCTGAGGCTTTCACAAATCCTGAATACTCCCAGGATGCTCATCCATCCTTAGCTGCCACTAAGGATGTGGTCGAGAACTTGAATGTCACCTGATTAGTAGTTTTTTCCTTATTAATATGATAAGGTCCCTTACTTTTTATTTTTGTCCCTATTTTTTTATTTTTTTTTGTATCTCATCCTGAAGCAACTGCAGACAAAAAGAGGAAGCTTCTCCTCGACCTTTTCGAACTAAAAACAACGACAAATACGAACAAACTAATAAAGGATTTCGAAAACAAGAAGCTTGTTGTCAACTACTTCAAACCAACCGAGGCTGGCGTGGTGACTGAAGATATTTCATCACTAGATCCCG
>NZ_AYTW01000025.1 GCF_002752635.1 Mesotoga sp. Brook.08.105.5.1 | reverse complement strand
ATCACTGTCCCGCCTTTTCCCGTAACGTTCACTACCATGGCTCTTTACCACAGCAGCTTACGGTGGTTTGAAGCCTCCACCTGCATGGCGGCTTCGAGGGGCCCTCCCTCATCTTCGATTAAGCATGGCTTGAAGTTTCTTTCTTCGCCTTCTTGGCACACCCTGGTCATTATCTCTGCAAGAAGGATTCCTAACAGCCTAGATCCAGTCAAAATAAGTTTCGTATTTATGCATCAACGTTGTATTATTTTATCAGGAGCAGTTGCTCCAATTCTATGGGGAGGTGTTTTTTGATGAATAGGCGTTTTCTTTTCGTGCTAATCCTGTCTTTTCTTCTGACTATGTCTGCACTGATCGCCAACAAAATCGTTCTGGAGTTCTGGACTCATGAAGATCCGAACAGAACTCCACTTGAAGAACGTTTCATCCAGGAATTTCAAGAGATGTACCCCAATGTAGTTATTAAAAGGGTTACCCAATCTTCGACGAAAATCCAGGAACTCATTCTGACCGCGTTCGCAGCCAACCAGGGCCCAGACATCTTCAATATGTCAGTAGAAGATGAGTTCGCCTATATTGTTAATGGTAGAGTGGCTCCAGTAAATTATGAAGCAGCTGGTTACACAGGTAAAGAAGGTCTTTTAGCATCGTATCTACCTGGAACTCTCGCTCCAGTAACATATGAGGGCGAGATATACGGGCTGCCTCTCGAAATAACCAACTGGTGCATATTCCTGAACAAGAAAGTCTTCAGAGATGCTGGTCTCGACCCCGAGGTCGACTATCCTAAGACTTGGGAAGAGATGATGGATGTCTCCGAGAAACTAACGATAAGAGAGGGTGAGATTATCACCCGCCGAGGTTTCGACTTCAGATATCCGTATTATCTCGTTGCATTCATGCCTCTGGTTGAACAGATGGGAGGAAAACTTGTAAGTGACGATGGGAAGACTGCAATCATTAACGATGAAGCTTGGCTCAATTTCCTCGATTATATGGCCGCCTGGGGCCCAAATGGGCAAAATCTCGGGTCGCCCACGTATAAAAACGCCAGAAGTCTTTTCAATATGGACAACAACGACATTGGAATGTGTACATCAGGGCTTTATCAGATAGCTAGAATAAAGGCAGACAATCCTGAGTTCTATGAAAGCGGCGAATTCATGGTTGTCCCCTTCCCACAATTTGAAAACGCTGTGAATCACGTTCCGGCTCACTACTATGGACATTACTACATGGTTAACTCCCAGAAACCGAAGGAGAACCAGGAAATGGCGTGGAAGTTCATATCATACATGCTAAGCCACGCAGAGGAATACCTTGAAAAGGTAGCGATAATAATTCCAACAAACGAGCTTCTCGAATCAGAGACTTTCAAGAACTATCCGTACTCAGATGTCTTCATCTCAGACCTTGAAAAGTCAACTGTCGTTTACTTCTCCGAAAGCTCTGCGAAGATCCAGTCGTTGATTAAGGAAGCTGTTGAGTCCGTTATGCTAAGCGGGACAAGTTCCCAAAACGCACTCAACACTCTTCGCAGAAAGGTTCAAGAAGTCTTGGACGATCAATACTAGACAATTCGCCCGCCGAAAGGCGGGCATGTTAATATCGAAAGGGGTGAGCCTTACCTTTGAGACATATCTTCAATCGGGGTATAGAGCACAAAAAGGCAAGGTGGGGCTGGTTCTTTGTTTTACCATCGCTGGCTTTCTTTGCTGTTTTTTCGTTCTACCCTATCATAAATGCTTTTTATACGAGCCTCTTCAGAAAGAGACTACTTGATCTTCGTCCACCAACATTTATCGGTTTTTCAAATTACGAGTACCTGCTGAAATCCCCAGACTTCTGGAACTCGGTGAAAGCAACATTCATTTTCACTTTAGGCACATTCATTCCCATTGTTGTATTCAGTCTTCTTCTTGCAGTTTTGATAATGTCAAGGCGAAGATTTCAGAAATTCTTCCAAATGGCGTTCTACTCTCCGGCCGTTCTCTCTTCTGTGGTCTCAGCAGCGATCTGGTTGCTGATTTTCGATCCAAGGGGTCTGGCCAACACAACAATGAACACGTTGTTAGGAACCGTGGGGAAAGACTACAAGTGGCTAGCAACTGCAGGTATGGTAAGATTATCCACAATACTTGTCTATTTCTGGAAATATATCGGTTACTTCACAATCATTTATATAACGGGGCTCGCAAGTATTCCGCAGAGTATGCACGAAGCAGCTCAAATAGACGGTGCCAATGGCTGGAAAGACTTCTGGCACATTACTCTCCCCTTGCTGAAACCTACAACTGTTTTAGTATCGATAATGTCGATGCTGCAATGTCTCAAGACGTTCAGCACGCAGTACCTTTTCACCCAATCAGGAGCCCCTACTGAACCGATCAACGTCATTACATTGAACATTTACAACACAGCAATAAGAGATCACAACATAGGAAGGGCAAGCGCTATGAGCGTTTTGCTATTCGCTATTATGCTATTCTTCACCTGGATTCAGTTTAGGGTAAGCCGATCGGGCGGAGAAGTCGATTATTAGGGGGTGCTGATGAAGACCATTAAGAAGCAATCATTTATCGTCGATGTCTTGATTTGGGCCTTCCTGATCCTAACCGCCATTGTAATCCTTGCACCAATTGTATTCATGTTTACCGCATCTCTCATGCCATCGAGAGATATCCTTAAGATGCCTTATCCGTGGATACCCAAAGATCTCTACTGGCAGAATTACTGGCAGGCCTTGAGGGGAAACGATGGGAGTTTCATTTTTCCTAGAAATATTCTTAACTCTTTCATCGTAGCCGGGGTAGTATCGATTTCTACCGTTTTTCTTTCCGCCCTCACAGGATATGGATTGGCGAAGTTCCCTTTCAGGGGTCGAAATCTTGTCTTTCTGCTGATAATGGCCACAATGATGATCCCCTTTGAAGCCATCATGATTCCTCTCTATCTGGTAGCCACATCACTGAAGATTCAAAACTCCTATATAGGACTGATCCTTCCATTTCTAATGAACGCGTTCGGCATCTTTTTGATGAGACAATACCTTATCACGTTTCCAGACGAGATAATTGATGCCGCAAGAATCGACGGTTCCGGTGAATTCAGCATCTTCTTGAGAATAATACTCCCCAACAGCGCGCCGGCTATCGCGACTCTGGCAATTCTAACATTCAGAACCCAGTGGGATAATCTTCTATGGCCGCTATTGATTTCGCAAAGCGAGGAAATGAAGACCATTCCCCTTTACATCGTCAAGTTCGCAACGGAAAAGCACACAAATGAAGGTGCGATGATGGCAGCTGCAGTCATAGCAAGCATTCCAATCCTTGTTCTCTTCCTGGCGCTGTCCAGATATTTCGTCAGTGGTGCTTCACTTCATTCTTCGCGAAAGGGATAACCGAAGAGGTATCTTGGTTCGATTATTCCAAAGAACGAGCCTTTCAGGGAGAACACTTCCTGAAAGGTTTCTTTATCAATGACGGAAACGGAATCATCAAATCGGCACAAAAGAAGCTTTCTGCCCTGCCGCCAGTCAAATATCGGCACTAACTCTCTCAAGGGTCTTTCAACTTCCAGACTCTCCTTTAGGGTGTGGTCGCTCTCGTCAAATATCAGAATCCTGCTTCCCAAAGAGTCAACGACGAAGACTTCTCCATCAAGAACTGCAACATCCATAGCGTAACCAACAGGAATCCCTTGTCTTTCTTCCAGACCGAACGTGCTTATCTCGAATATCAGAACGCCTTTATTAGCAGCAGCAACGTAGAACGCTCCTTTGGATACGGCGACCGCATTAATGGTCAATCCACTTTCCAAATCGTTAATATAACGCGGATGAATCTGATCAATCAGCTCAAATCCGCTATCACCTCTTCTCACAACAAACAATCCATCGAGTTCACTGCCGACCAGAACATAATCATTGCAGTACGACACTGAGTTTGTCCACCCCTTCAACGGAATGGTTTGGACATGCCTATAGAAGAGCGGTCCATAGAATTTGAAGACTTTCAAGCCAAGCGTTCCATCTGCAACGAACACCTCCAGTCTCTCAATATCTACATCTATTGCTTCGCAGTGAAAAGTATCAACTACACTCAACTTCTCTTGCTGATTGGCTGGCAGCACCGCAAATCCTCTATCTCTTAGTACATTGAAGATCAGACCGCCGGCGAAGACTCCTCCACTAGACAAAGAAGGAACTGGAAGAATCCGAACCTTCCATTCGTAGTCGTTTAGTGATACTTCTACAAGCCCGCCGAATCCCATTCCGAAGTAGAAAGTTGTTGAGCAAAGACATGAACTAATAATGATAATTGCCAGTAGAGGAATACTTCTTCTCATAGCACCACCTCCAGTTAAATTCTAGTACGTTTCTGGAGAAAAACAACTTCAATTGCGAACACTGGCATTCACGAGATCACTTCGCCCTCTTGATAATGACGCTTAACCTCAGAGACGACAGGATATATAATTAAAGAGAGGTGATTATATGGGTAAGAAGGAATTTCTGCGAAAGATCATCTCCGAAGGACGAAGCGCCGATCAAATTGCAGATCTTTTCGGAATAACGGTGGACAAACTTGAGAGATACCTGGAAGATCCCTCACAGTCAAGGCTTGCAGTTGCAGAGGCGATAACAGAACTCAGGAGGTTGGAAGCTCTTCCTCTAGAAACAAAAGAAGACATTTTGCTTTTCTCCTTCAAAGTGATTCTGGAGTCTATTAACTTCCTTTTCGCTGATATTGAGAGAGCCGCCTGTGAGAAAACAGAAGAGCGACTGTCTGTCATGATCAGAAAACTCATCGATGGAGCTTACCTTCTTCTTGCGATCTCAAGACTGGAAAAAGCCGGGGAAACTCTTCCCTCCCTCAGGCAGGATCAAAGATTTCTGAGAGCTTGCCAAAATAGAGCGCTTATTGCCGAAAGATTATTGGATCTCGCCGAGCTGATAGACCTGGAGATCGAGCGCTGATTCGGTGTTTTCCGGAAGCTGCAAATCGCCTTCATTAAGTGTAGTATAATCAATTTGGAAGCTACTTTAAGTGAGGGATATATCTTGTCTGATTCTCGACATCGGGAATTCATTACTTTTTTGTCTTCTGAAGACGTTATTGAGAAAGCAAACGAGAGTCTTGAGGGTAAGAGCTGGATACCACTTATTGAGACCTCAAACGCTGCTCTAATATCTCTCAAGACACCAATGGTTGCAACACTTTTCAAGAGACTGTTTGATACTAAGTACGCTTTCATATACAGAAGCATCGAAGGTCAGCTTGTCTCAGCATCATCTGAGAGTACAGTTGCCCTCGTTGAGACGCTTATCCTGGCGGCAACAGAACGTCCGGTTTTCGATGAGAGCTTCATGAGCTTCCTGGATTTCTTCAAAGAAGCGCCTCAGATTTTGGAGAGAATAGTCGTTCATTACGCCAACAGAATTGTGAATCAATCAGACTCATTCGTTACAGGGTTAAGGGATCTCAAGATTCTATACGAGAAGGTACGTAGAAGGGCAGAGCAATTCGGAGTGAACCTTCCCCTAAGCGAGTTTGTTTCAAGTGTATTCGGCCTTGATACAACTCTACTACCGTTGATCGAGTCGGATCTCGTAGATTTTCTCGCGAAATTCCCTCCGACTGAAGAAGGGGTTTTCAGATTCCTCGACAATCAGATCAAACTCGCCGTTGGTGAATACGACGAAAGTAGTGTAGAGATACAATTATCAAGGCTTGAGACAATAATTAGAGAAATCAAACGATACTGTTCAACCTTCATGAAATGGTTGACAGTGCCAGACAATCTCTTCATAGCCTTCTTGGAAAGGGGAATTCGAAAACACGGTACGCTTGCTACATGGTTAGAAGGAATAAAAGAGGCAAGAACCGAATATGGTCTATGCCAAAGCCATTGGGAAGAAGCAAGAAAGTGGTACTTCGAAAAGATAAGTGCGAGGATCTTGCCGTCATTCCAGAAGTCGATGGCTGGTTGGGCTTGCTGGACAATCGTCGAGGAACGACAGATAAAAGAGCCGCTGGCTCACGCTGGAGAAACAATGAGGTATTCTGCAAGAAGAAGCGAGTTCCGCATAATAAAGGCAGAAGAAAGCGGTGGCGTCTACGTCCTTTGCTCTATTGACGAGCTCATTGTCTCATCGTTGGGACTCATGAAGGCCGGGAGAAACTTCCCATTCAACTCGATAAGAACACAGCTGGAAGAGCTAAAACTCTCGAGAGAAGCTTTTCTCGACAGCAAGGATGCTTTGTTCGTCGGATATACCTGGAAATACCTTCTTCCTGGAGGCGGACCGGATAAGGAAGCGAAGAACAATGAAAGGATCGAGTGCTTCAATTACTATGTTGTCACCGTTTCTGCTACAGGTTTTGGAGTACCACTAATTAAGCTTTTCTTTGCGAAAGAAGAGAGCGCAAGAACATTCATAGAGTTCTTGAGAGAGGCAAGGGTTATGTCTACGTGGAAGGAATACCCACAAAACGGTCTTCCAGCGTCACTAAAAGCGAAGCAGAAGAATCGTTCGGAGTATCAGTGCGAGAGTAACGCCGAAGACAAGGATCAGAAGACGGTAGAGGATCTAATCATTGAAAGGCTTATCGAAGAAGACGCCGAAGAAGAATCTGAGGGACCTGAAGTACCGGAAACAAAGAATAAGCCGATATCCATAGACTTGCTGGAGAAGATAAATTCTCTCCACTATGAACTTGAATGGACGGTTAAGCGGATGAACGAAATCGAATGGAACTATTGCTTTCCAGAGCTGGATACGGCTGAATTAGGTCGTGTGAACCTTCCAGAAATGCCCGAAGAAAGAGATGGATTTAAAGAACTGGAAGAAAAGATTGAATCCCTTGCTGGAAAGGCAAGGAAGACCGTCTTCAGGATTCTCTCTTCTGAGCCCGAGAGAGAGTACACTCTTCAGGAGCTGGGATTGACGTTCTGGAGCGTTTTCGTTGTCGCGCCCAAGATAACAAGTGGGGGAAAGCCTCTTATAGAAGTGATTAGCGGCGATGTACCGAAGCTTGTTTGGGGAACGAATTTCGATGAAGAAACGAGGGATTTACTTAGAGCGAGATTCGCTTCAGAAGAATGATGGAAAGTTGAAAGGAGATATCAGTGGATTACCATCCCATGTTTGAGGCGATAAGAGCCGGAACGGCGGTTCCCGTCGATTATGTTAAGGAAATTGTAACGGGTCGAGAAAGATACACTCAGGAAATTGAAAGCGACATAGACTATGTCCTCACCGGAAAGAGCAAAGTCAGAGTCTTTCTAGGCGAATACGGTCTGGGCAAGACTACCCTCGCAAGATATGCCGAATATGTCTCCAGAGAAAGAGGAATGATGATATCTTGCCTTTCCGAAAAGGACTATGACACCCTTCACAAACAGGATGAGTTCTTCAGGTCTATCATGAAGAATATGTCAATGGTCGGTATCAACGGCAATCCACTTAAGATATTCCTTAGGGCCTGGGCAGAGAAAACACTCGCTGAACTCGAAGAACTGAAAATAGCAAGTGATGATGTTAGTAATGTGAGGGAGTATCTATCTACCCGTGACAATTACGATCCCAATGGAATGTTCTCTCATTTCTGCGCGGCTTATGTTGCGAGCGCTGGGAAAGGAGCTCCCGGCGAAGAGTTTTACGCCTACCTGGTAGGAGACAACGTCGACAGAAGAACCATGAAGAAGCACGGAATATACCACTTTTTGCAAGACGACGGCTGGAACTTCTTAAGGTCTTTCACTTCGCTAATGGACACTTTGCAGGTGCCAGGACTAGTTGTGATCATGGACGAACTTGAAGCAACTATGAACAGAAGGAGAGACGTAAGGGATAGGACTTTCAACCAGTTAAGGGAAATAATCGACAAGATGTCTTCTGGTTTTCTTCAGAAGAGTTATTTTCTTTGGTTAGGAACGGACGTATGGTTTGAGAACAAACATAGAGGCATAGCCTCTTATCATGCACTCTATGACAGAATGAAAAACATATCAGGTGACAGCAGCGGAAAGACAGTTATCCTTAACCTTGATCCCTTAAGTAAAGAGGACCTAAGAAAACTGATCAGAAGAATAAAATCGCTCTACTCAAGTTGCTACTCATATGCTGCAGACTCCTCTTTCGAAGAGAAGACTCTTGAGACTCTAATGAAACAATACACTGGAATTGACGGAAAACTCAGACCGTCTGTTAGGGAAGTCACCAAGCTTACTGTCGAACTTCTAGACTCTTCAAGACTAGGAAATGAGACAGACACGATCGGGAATACCGACTCTGTAAAGGCTGCTGATAACTTGTGGTAGTCGATCCAAGACTTAATCAGAGACTAATCGACTTGTTCTCATACAGATATCGCTGGCAAAGCTTGAGGGAGATCCAGAACAGAACAATTCCTCCTATTCTTGATGGGAAGAATCTGTTACTGATAGCCGGAACTGCATCAGGCAAAACAGAAGCCGTAATGATACCGGTGGTCAACAGACTTCTCGAAATCTCTGGGGGACTGAAATGCATCTACTTAGCTCCTCTAAAATCATTAATCAACGATGTTTCATCTCGTCTTGAGCTGATGTTGAGACCTTTCGGGCTAACTGTCGGGAAATGGCATGGAGACCTCACACAGTCGGAGAAGCTCACCGTGGCAAAGGAAGCTTCAGTTCTTGTAACAACTCCTGAGTCAGTTGAGGGAATCTTCTTGAGTGATAACAGAGAACTGCTTTCTTGTCTCGAATTTATAATCATTGACGAGGTCCATGCCTTCATTGACTCTCCAAGGGGGGCTCAACTCGCCTCTCTGATGGAGAGAATCAAGATACTCTCCGGCATTGATCAACAGAGAATCGCGATGTCCGCAACGGTTGGGAACCCAGAGCTGCTGCTAGAGTGGCTAAACGGAAGTTCAGACAGAGAATCGGAACTGGTGGTAGATGAGAAGAGAAACAAAAAAACAATCGAGGTTCTTACCGAGAAAGAAATCTCTCCCGCTAAATATCTTGAAAAGCTTCTTACGGAAACTAACGATAAAGTACTCGTCTTTTCTTACTCAAGGTCTAAGGCAGAGGAGTTTGCAGCACAAGCGAGATCGATAGATATAGACACCCCGGTCCACCACAGCTCTGTGTCCAAGTCTTTGCGAGTAGAAATCGAAGAGGAATTTAAGAAGGACAGAAAGCTGAGGGCCATAGTCGCAACCTCAACTCTGGAAATGGGTATCGATATTGGTGATATTGATAGAGTGATCTTCCTGGAGATCCCACCATCAACTGCTTCATTCCTTCAGAGAGCCGGACGGGCAGGAAGGAAAGGAAACAAGTCATCGGTTTCGGTCTTCATAGAAGATCCGCAAAGTCTTTATAATCTTCTTGGAATATCGCAGATGCTGGCCGTAGGTTCGGTCGAACCTCTTAAGCCTAGCGATTATCACTTACCGTTGTTGGGTCACCAGTTAATCGGTCTTACCCTAAACAGAGGTTCGCTTTACCATGATGATCTCTCAATACTTAAGAGAGCCTTCCCTTTCAGAAAAGTCGAGACTGAAGACTTCAATATTCTTTTGAAGCACCTGATCGACGAGGCTTTTCTTGCAAAGACTGGCAGATCGGTAACACAAGGTGCATCAACAGCAGAAATTGTTGGCAGCGGGAAGGAAAAGATGGATTTCGTAGTTCTCTTCCCGGGAGGGTTTGAGTACTCTGTGATATTCAACGGACATGAGATCGGGAAAATCCACCCGGCCGTCCTGAGCAGTTCTTCTGATGATGAAATGAGTTTTCTGCTCGGCGGTCGTTCATATTTGGTCAAGGAAGTCAACTCAAACAGGAAGACCGTTCATGTAGTTAAGGGTAGCAGTGGCAAACCGCCCTCGTGGTTTGGGGGAAGCTCCTTGATGACGAAGGAGTTCGCAAGAGCTATAAGGTCTTCTCTCCTTGAAATGAGAATTCCAGATGGAATGCTTCTTTCTCCGGGCGCTTCGCAAATACTGCTTGACTTCGTTGACAATCACAGAGCTTCGCCAAATCTGATTTCCCTTCGAGAATCCAATAAAAGAGTGATTATTGAGACGTTTGCGGGCGATTTGTCCAACATCTTTCTATCCCTGTGTATAAAGGCAGTTTCTGGCCTCAAATCGGTAAGTGCGAACTGGCACAGTGTTGTAATAAAAAGAGGTGTCGACATTGATGAGCTGCATGAGATGCTTCTCGCTATCTCAAGATTGGAAGTTCGTGAAGTCTCGGGGATTCTCTCTACCTTTCTCCTGGCCAATCCTTCGGAGCTGAAGAGACAATACGAGCTCTTCGGCGAAAAACTTGAAAGATACGTTCCTAAGGAACTTCTAGTGAAATACGTAATTCACAGGCTATTTGACTCTTTGCTTCTGAGTGAGCTAGCAGGAGCCGTCATAGAGTGATCCAGTAACCCTGGTCCGTTCTTTTCTGTATTCGTTTGATATAGGGGCCACAGCCCCCAAGAAGTAGTTATCAGTCTTCCTCAAAACCCTCTTCCATCTCTACCACAGAATCATTCAATCTCTCAAGATCACCCTTTAGATCGAGAATCGAGGCTTGAAGCTCGGGAAGGCGAGCGACGATTTCGTCAAGACCGTCGATCCAATCCTCAATGCTAGATCTCAACTCTGTCACTTCGTCCTGCTCCATGTCAGGCAACGCTTCATGGAGTTCTTGAACATCTGCATTCTCAAGCTCGTCGAAAAGCTCCTCAACTAGATCAAGGATTTTCTCTATGTTTTGCACCTTTGCCACTCCTTTCGGCTTCAGCTTCTATACTGACAGATGTTATCACAAGTCCAACGTTTTTTGTACAGTGAGAAGCTCCAATTTCCAATTTCGATATTCTTCTTGAACAAAGTCGAAATGGAAGCGCAGATTTGATTATTCGGGTAGTCATTTGAGATGAAGAAGAGTGTAGGACACTCAAGCGTTTCAAGACTCATAGGCAATGAAAAGAAGCGGCCGCAAGGGCCGCTTCCGATACCCAATCAATTATCTCTCGGGGAATCCGTAACCGATAGCTTCGTTCCACCAGTCGGGATACGGTGAAGATCTGAAGTTGACATATCCGAGAGCGTAGTTTCCAAGAAGTCTGTCGCCAAGCAGTTTCCATTCTTCGTGCCATGCAACCGCGTTCATAAAGGCATAATTGGAAATCAAATCTATGGCGCCTTCTGGATCAGTCTCATACATCTCTGTAGCAATCTTTTGAACTTCCGGTGTAACCTTGTAGAGAACTTCCAGTTTGGGATCCCTGTAATTCCTGATATCCTGGATCGCAAGATTATAGTGAAGTTCAGCCATCTGCTGAACGTAAGAGTTGACCCACCAACCGGAGTCTCTTCTGAACTCTTCATACCTGCTGCCTGTTTCGTAGAACTTGGGAAGCTCTCTCATAATAGGCCACAGTGGAACTATGTAAGTTGTATCAGGCGCACCGTAACCGTACCAGCTGATTCCCTTGAACGGGTCTGCATAGGCGGAGTTTGTCTGCCCGATATGGACGTAGCAAGTCCTGTGCATGTTGATGCTTCGTTCCCAGGTTCCAGTTCTACTTGTGTTTGCGTACCTGAGAGGATCGCCCCAAGGTCCGGCAGCAAGTCCTACCGTAAGATCGTAATCCGTTCCCTGATAGTAATCGCCCTTAATCACAAATATGTCGTGAACCGTAAGCAGTCTGTCAGGCTTCACTGAAAGAGGGAACCTTACGTCGTGAGGGCTAAGACCCAGAGACGGGGCTACCAGATCGAATGCTCTCCACTCTCTTCTAGTTGCATAAAGGTTGTCGTTCGGAGCGTAAATCTCTGCTATGTTGAAGGGCTTACCTGAACTGGGATCGTACCAGCCCTGGTCAACTGCAAAAGAAACGATATTCGGGGAGGCCATCACGTTCTCTGTATCTTCGAAATCGACTTCCATGATCCTTGCTCTGTTCGCAGCAACTGTGAAGTGATCACTAGGGATTCTTACGCCAGCCCAGAGGTCTCTTCCATAGAATTCGACGATCCAGCATTCTTCACCGTCAGCAACGGTCATTGTCTCTCCGTGAGTAGCCCAGGGAGATTTCACCCCCAGGCTCTCTCAGAACCGGACTTGAACCTCTCGATTCATCCGGCTCCCATTATCCAGCCGCATAGATTATCCTCATTGTCCAATGTGCAAAGGAGATTTCATACGACCTCATCTTGTCTGTTTGCTCCTTCCTTGTCTCTTTTCACAGTTCCTCCCTTTCGGTTGTCTGCACAGAGTTGGTTGACTAACCTACAAAACTGGATAACACAGTCCCTTCGCTCCACTCCCATTACAGGAGCTTCATCACTACTACGGACTGTTCCGCCCCTGAATCTGGCATCGGTACTTTCACCCTCGTGGGTCTTCCACTTGTGGCTTTTCCCTTAACATCCAGATCCAGGTTCCCAAGTTCCTAATCGAAGCCTGTACCAGGGTCACGCCACCTGTATGCCGGTCACCATCTGGACAGTAAGCAGGTATCCTCCAGACTTATCCCGGGATAGTAGCACCCCCCGGTTTAGATGACACTAAAGGTCGTTACGACACGTTCACGGTGGTTCACTTGTATTCGTCTCCTCTGGTACTCACCTGACGGGATCACTGTCCCGCCTTTTCCCGTAACGTTCACTACC
>NZ_AYTW01000024.1 GCF_002752635.1 Mesotoga sp. Brook.08.105.5.1 | reverse complement strand
CGCTCACCATTCTTAATATGGCTTTGCCAATAGCCTGCAGTGGTTCAGTTTCCTTCCCCACTGCTATCCAAGCTACGGGGCTCTGACTTCTTCCCCGGTGGGCCTTTTTCTCCCACTGAACATTCTTGCCTTAGCTGGACGTGCACACCCTCCGCCACTTTGTGGCCCTCCTCCCTCAAGGGAGGACCTAAGATCATCATCCAAAGAGCTTGATAGGTCTTGAAGCTCTGCTCGGAGAACGGTGAACCGATAACGGACAACCATTTTCTTATTCAACTTGCATCTTGGAACTTGCAACTGATGACCAAGAACCTGGACGCGAAGCGTCAGAACGAGGAACCGCTCTTGTTCCTAAAAATGGAGTCCCGATTTTTCCATGAGTCTTAGAAACATGGCACCTATATGATATCGCTACACATAACTACAAAGCAAGCAAACACAAAGCGACAAGCAATACCACATGGCACCTTATCTCGAAAGTGATTCAAGTATCTACAACGGATTCATGAGACTTTCAGAACTTCTTCCTGCGATTTCTTCCATTTTGCTGTCAAAGCTGAGTTATACAACTTAACACTTCAAAATTCGAAGCATCGTTGAGTAATTTACATCGATATGTTGAAATCGCCGTCTATGAGTTTTCGCGCCTCAATACTGAAGAGTTTCGAGTTGTCTGAGAAGCAGATTTCCCTGCGGAGTGGAGGGATCTATATTCATCGTCGTGACGAACCTGTGACCCTCCAGCATATCTAGATAACCGTAAAATCCGGCCAGCCAGCCGTATGTTATTCCGATCAATCTCCTCGAAAAGCCTTCGCTTTCGATCATCGGCCTACCGGCTATCAACCCGCCGTGACACTTTCTGAAGTGACCACCCGGGGCAAAGGGGGAAAGATCTTTTACGATCCAGAATATCCCGCTTATCCAGTCTCCCGAAAGGAGATCCTCTTTCTCCACGGTCCTGGCCGAATAAGGGGAGATACCAACGTTCATTCCGGCTCTCTCGAGTACTAGGACGGTGTTGTCTTCCGGTTCCGAAGGGCCGCTTTTCGAGGTCTTAATCAATTTAAGCTTTGTTTCTCCCCTCTTGCAAACCAGGAGCGGAACGGTGGAGACGGCCCTTCCGACGCGAACGGTCAACGCTCTCACACCCTCACTCATGGAAGACGTATCTAGCGGCAGGGCAACCGTCTCTCCCTCCAAACCGTCTATTCTGCGCTCGATGGAAAGGCCGTCGGACTCCACGGAGATCGTTTCGCCATGAAGTCTTTTCAAAAGCCTTACCAGAAGCCTAGCCTCCTGGCCCAGCCAGAGCGTGTCGCTCTCAAGAGACGCCACGAAGAGGTCGTTTTCGAGAAGTGCTCCGAGCCTTTCGGGGGGGAATTTGAAGTCTCTATCGAAGGTTAAAAGTCCGTTGCACTCCCAGAAAATATCGCTCGATTCCGTTATCACGAATCCGCGTATCCTGTCGTGAAGCCTTATTTTATCGATCTCCATCCTCAAGTTTTCCAGCTGATTCTCCACCGAGATTTCGAAGAGCTCGTCGTACGAATACTCCCGGGCAATTTCACTAGCCAGAAATCTTTCACCTGCCCCCCCGGGATGGGTCATGGCGACATTTTTAAAGATGTGTGAAAACCAGTGAGGCCAGTCTCTCTTCTCGAGCCATTTCTTCGGAGGCAGAGACCAGTTGCCGAATTCCGAAACCAAGAGCGGTTCTTCCTCGAAGTTGTCTCTGTACTCTCGGAGATAGAAGGAGGCCGGGTTGTTCGAGAAAGACTCTATCAGAAAATCCCAGAGCTTTCCGCGGTCTATCGAGCTCGCGTAGAAGTGGTAGTCGTTCAAATCGCTCTTCAGGTGGTAGTTGCCCATGCAGGCTGAGTTGTCGGTGAAGATAATCGAAGGATAATCCTGCTTCAGTTCGTCCAAGACTCTTGCAAGCCAGCCGGCCTGTTCCCGATCGGTTAGATCTATCCCCCACGACTCGTTTATTATCGAATAGACGCACAGAGAAGGATGGTGAAGGTCGCGCTCGATCGCTCCCCGTATAGTTTTGAGGAGTTCCAGCGAGCCGGTGGGAGAAAACTCATCGAAATAGGGTGAATCCTGCCAGACGAGGAGCCCGATTTCGTCGGCAAGATCCATATAAAGCGGATCGGGTACTTTGACATGATGTCTCAAAGTGTTGATGCCCATTCTCTTCAGTTTACGGAAGCTCTCGCCCAGGTACTCCCTGGAAGGCACCGTATACAGAGTCTCGGGATAGAAGTCCTGATCCAGTACACCCTTGATGTAGAAATCCCTCCCGTTGAGAAGGAGGCGGCCTGAAGCTGTCTGGAAGTCCTTGAACCCGGTTCTGACGCTCAACCGATCGCGGACGCCCCTCGAGCTGATCTCCAGAACGAGATCGTAGAGGTTCGGCTCTCCGGGCGACCACGGAAAGACTCCGGAAACAGGTAAATCGATTTCATTCGAGACCGCCCTCTTTGAAGAGATGGTGTCTCCTTTTCTATCCAGAAGCGTTAGCACTGCTCCGTCGATCACTGAATCGGTTTTGAAACTCACACGAACCCTTCCTTGAAGGTAGGAAGCCTCTATCTTCAGGTCGTGTATGTAGACTTCAGGTCTCTCTTCGATCCATACGCTCTGCCATAAACCGGAGATGTTGGTGTACCAGTTCGGCTCTCCGTTCTGTTTCCCGTGGGGAATCTTTCTATTGTCCAGAACTCCCCCGCCGATTGGATCGAAGACAAGAATCTGGAGCCTGTTGTTGTCTAGAATTAATTGGGTTATCTCGAACTCGAATGGCAGGTATCCCCCGATGTGCTCACCGAGTTTCTCGCCGTTGAGGGAGACTTTGCAGAGATAGTCAACTGCTCCAAAGTGGAGAAAATAGCGCCTGTTGTGCCGCTTCGCAAGCTCGAAGCTCCGTTCGTAGTAAAGGTAGAACTGCTCGCGTGTAACGGCGGGGAAGTACCTTTCAACACAGGCGGGAACGTCGATCGTTCTTCCCGGTTCGACCTCCGCCAGATCTTCTGGCTCGCAGCCGAACATATCGAACCGCCATTTTCCGTCCAGGTTTATTCTTTTTCTTCCGCTTCGCATCTTGGCTTACCTACTTTCATCTATTTGTGAAGAACTCTATCGATTTTAACTCATAGCAGGGAAAGATTCCCGTGCTTTCAGATTCGTTTCAGATCTTCCTCCATAGCTCTTGCCAGTTCGCCTTTTCTTCTCTCGAACTCCCTGCCCGGATTCATTTTAAGCTGTATGAATCCCATGGGTTCAAGATAACACTCCACCGGAGCGGTACCGTACCGGTAGTCCCAGTTGATCAGATCCATTGCCGGGAACCATGTATATCCTCCCAGGTTCAGACCTTCATCCAGGAGATCCTCAAAGAGCTTCCTGGATTCCCTCCACCAGCGTATCTGGTGATCGGGTTCACCGTTGATGCTGGTTTCGGTGAGAAAGATCGGGCCGCCATATCTTCTGTGATAGCTCAAAAGCAATTCTCTCAGATACTCGACGCTCCCGTAGTGCGAATGTGTCTTGAGGTCTTTTCCCGATCTGAAAACTCTGTAAACGCTGAGCTGTGGATAGTAGTTTACTCCGAAGCCATCTATCTCTATTTTTCTGGGTAAGAACCAGTCGAGGTCGGAGTAGGACATCCCGTTTCTCCTGAGGTAGTCGATGAGCGGATGATTGTTGTTGATCAGCCCCTGTACAAGATCGTAGGTGGCATACCTCAATTCGTTCATCAGCGTCACCGTTTCGGCCAGATCGGGATCGTCGCTGAAAAAGAGGCCCGACGCCTCGACGTGCAGCGCAAAGGCCCCCGGCAGTTCGCGCTTGATGGACGAAACCGTTTCTACGATTCCCCTGGCCGTGGCGTTGAGCAGCTTGACAAAGCCATCGTCGCCCTTCAGGTATGGGGGCCATACGGAGAGCTTTCCGCAGAATTCTTGCGTTATGAAGGGTTCGTTCATAGGAGTGTAGTATTTGAGGAAATCTTTGTACCTGTTCATAACGGTCAATTCGTATTCGGCCATTAACAGTGGAAAGTCGTTGTTGAGGAAGCCGTTGTCCATCCAGCTGGGGGTACCGTAGTGAATGAAATCGACGATCGGTATCAGACCGATCTCTCTCATGAAGTCGAAGACCCTGTCGGTCCAGGAAAAATCGTACCTGCCTTTTTCGGGGTTGATCGTGTACCAGGGAATTCCGTACCTGATGTATTTGAAGCCCGTGTCGGAGATGCTTCTCAGATCTTCCTTCCAATGAGAGTAGTGCTGAGTCAGTTCGTATTCGTCCAGCGGTCTCGCCGAGATGCTGTCGGTCGCGCTGACGAACGTATCTTCTATGCCCGTTATCCACATGAAATCTCTTCTCACTCAATCACCGCCTGTGTTCTTTTCATTTCTTGAAGATAGGTCCTTCATTCAACTTTATAGATCTTGTAAGCGAAACTACTGTGGTCTATATCCAGCCCTATATTTGTCCGGAGCGGAAATTCGAAATCGAAGAACTCCACCGGCCGCGAATTGGACTCCTCAGAGATGTGCCAGATCTCCATTCTATATTTGCCCTGTTCAAGTCCCTTAAGCTCCAGCGTCGCCATGCCGATCTTCGAAGCCGACATGGCCCAGCCGATCAGTTCTCTCAAATTTTCGTAGTCGTTTCCGCTGCAAGTGTGAACCGTCTTTCCCTCGGAAAGTAGAGAGATCTCCATATCCAGGTTGACTCCCTTGAAATTCAGCCAGTCTATCCCTCCCGAAGCGACGAACCGCGAGATGGAAGAGAGTACCTCGAGAAGGCGATCGGGCATCATGTGCGGAGAAGTGTAGGGCCAGCGTAGACCCGTGCCGGTTCCTCCGCTGGCCAAATGCGACCAGGAAAAGGCCCTGTAGCACTCCGCGTCGAAGCCTGCCGGCTGGGGCCAGCGGTCGATCGGTCCGCTTTCGCTGTCCATGAAGGGAAGGGAGTCGCCGAAGAGATAGTTATGATAGTTTATATTGGCCGAAACGTCTCTTGCAATCGCCAGAGGATCCGATGGGTTCTTCACCGTATCGAAGTAGAAGTGGGTGGTGAAAAAATCAATGTAATCGAATCTGTAAAGCTTTCCCGCCAGCGTACCCGTCAGTCCGGGCCTGGCCGTGGAAACCGTCAGGAGGTGGTTGTCGCCGTACAGTTCCATCTCCAGCTCACGGATAAAGGCCGACATCTCTCCCAGCCACTCCCGTGCTTCGTTCCCGATCGTATAATCGGCCTTGTAGAAGATATGACCGTACCAGAGCTCTATCTCGTTGTTCATCTCCCAGGCCAGTATCCTCTCACTGGAACCGTACCTCTCAACCATGAACCTGAACCGCTCTTTCTGCCATTGCCTGACCTGTGGATCGGTCAAAAACTGGCTCAAGGTCTTTATCGGTCCGCCATTCGCCTCATTGTAGGGATTGACGTCCCAGTTCTCGTACATCCAGAAGGGATCCCATGGAATTACGATTAAATATATATCGTACTTTTCGGCCAGTCTGACTATCTCGTCCCACATCTTAATTACGGAATCGTTGTACACTCCGAGCGGTTTTTCCAGGAGAGAGACTCCCGATCTGTCCTGGGCGTATTCGAGCATGATTCTGAGCGTGTTGACGCCGTAGGAGGAAAGCTTCTCGAAGTACTCTTCGGCGGCCGAAACGTTCCCGTAGCTCAACGATATGAGCGAAGGCCACGTAATCGCGTCGTTGAATCCTATGGGGATCAAGACCTCTCCGTCGTGCTGGAAGTACTTCCCTCCGGGCGAGACTTTCACAAAGGATGCCATACACATCACCGCGATCAAAAACGTAAAAAACACTAAAGTCTTTTTCACAGCATCACCCCTTTACTCCTTCACGGCGCCGCTTATGTCGATGCCCTTGATATAGTACCTTTGCACAAGCAGAAAGATGAGGATCGAAGGCACCGCGATGAAGAGGGCTCCGGCCATGAGCGGACCGTACTGGGTCACGTATTTTCCCTGAAGGGTCGACATTCCAACCGGCATCGTTCTCTTGTTCGGTGAGTAGAGAACCACAAGGGCCCAGAGATAATCGTTCCAGTTGGACATGAAATTCATGACCCAGAGTATGATGATCGACTCCTTAGCCAGGGGAGCGATAACATAGAAGATTCTCTGGCGGATGTTGGCCCCGTCTATTATGGCTGCCTCCTCGATCTCTCTGGGAACACTGATGAAGAACTGCCTCAACAGGAATATTCCAAAGGTCGAGGCCAGTCCCGGAACGATTATCGCAACCAGGTTGTCAGTCCAGCCAAGAGCGTCTATGGTTGTGTAGTTAGGGAGAAAGTGTATCATGCCGGGCACGGCCATGGAGGCCAGTATAATCTTGAAGTAAGCATCTCTGAACCTGAATTGCATTCTCGCCAGCGCAAAGGCCGCCATCACGCCCACAACGACCGAAAGGCTGGCATAACTGACTGCCGCGAAAAGGCTGTTGATAAACCACTGAAACACGGGTGTATCCTGAGGATGGGCCAGCACTTCTTCGAAGTTGGCTAACGTGAGGTTCGTCGGCAGGAACTTCGGCGGCCATTCAAGAATCTGCGCCTCCGTACGGAAGGCCGTCAAAAAAGTCCAGTAAAGGGGAAAGATGAAGACCAGCGCTATCAGCAGAGCTATTATATTCACCGTTATGCCTCTTCTTTTCATCATCTCTCCTCCTTACTCTTTCGAGTGAAGAGAAAGTACTGGATGAACGTGACTGAAACGATGATCACACCGGTTATAAGCGACATGGCAGTGGCATAGCCCATTCTCGGTCTGGAGGGGTTGAAGGCTTCACCGTAGATATGAAGCATTATCGGGATGGTCGCCCTTCCCGGGCCTCCTCCGGTCATGAGTTGCGGCTGTGCAAAGAGACCGAACCCGGCCAGAACCTGTGTTATGACCACGAACATCATGACCTGTTTCAAACCTGGCAGCGTCACGTTCAAAAACCTTCTGAATGCGTTGGCGCCGTCTACTTTTGCCGAGTCGTAAAGCGGTTCCGGTATCTTCGACAGTCCACCCAGAAAAATAACCGTGTTCCACCCTACAGTCCACCAGACGGTCGCGATGATTATCGCTCCCCAGACCCAGGGAAGATCGGTCAACCATGGTATCTTTTCGATTCCGAAGAAGCCCAGCAGATAATTCAAAAGACCGGAATGAACGTTCAATATCCACCTCCACATGACGGCCACAACCGTCACCGAGAGGGCCGTAGGCAAGAAGAAGGCCGTGAGGTGGAAGCTCTTCATCTTCAATTTTCTGTTGTTGAGAATCAGGGCCAGCGCCAGAGAAACGGACACGAGTACCGGTACCGAGTACAAAACGAACTGCACAGTGACCCAGATGGCACTCCAGAAGTACTGCGAACGGTAACCACCGAAGTCGAAAAGTCTGGCGTAGTTGTCCAGACCGACGTATTTGATCATTCCCTGAAAGAGCCCCCACTCGGTAAAACTCATATACAGGCTCTTGAAAAGCGGAAAGATGAAAAAGATCCCAAAAAAAACCGCGTGCGGTAACAGGAGCAAATAAGGAACCGCCTTTTTGGTGTTCAAAGCGACCACCTCTAGAGAGAACGCCTCTCCCGCTTACGGGAAAGGCGTCGGGATAATCAATCCTGCAAAATTTCGTTGCTGATCTTTTCAGCGTCTTTCAAAGCCTGCTCGACGGTCTTCTGACCCAGGATGGCCAGGTTCAGCGCCTCCCATATCGGGCCTGTCGAATCTCCGTACTTGGGGAAAAATGGCGGGAAGACGACGTTCGCGACACCCTTTGCAATGGAACTGTGATATGGAAGTGCCTGGAATTGCTCGCTGTTCTGAACGGATACGTTGACCGGTATCTGCCCGGCGAGAGCCCAATCATAACTGTGGTTGCTTATCCAGCCGATGAACCTGGCGGCGGCCTCAGTTTTCTCCAGATCCTGTTTCCTCTGTTTGTAAATCACCAGCGTATGAGAGCCGGCCCAGTTTGCCGGTCTTTCCGAACCGAACTGCGGCACCGGACCTGCGCCGAATTCTAGCCCATCTACTTCCATGTAGTTTGTGAGCATCCAGATTCCGTTGAATTCCATTGCGCAGGTTCCTCTCTTGAAAGCGTCGATATCGGCATCGACCTGCACCTTTTCTGGAGAGACTTTGTACTTGAAAACAAGATCTACCAAGAACTGCATGGCGTCCATACCGGCGGGACTGGCAAAAGTGGCTTTCGTGAGATCTTCATTGAAAAGCTCTCCACCGTTGGAGAAGAAGGCCGAGAACCAAATGAAGTAGTTCGGCCAACCGACTGGAATCATCGTGCCCCACTGGTCTATCGTGCCGTCGCCGTTGGTGTCTTTGGTAAGCGCTTTCGCCGCCTCGATGAAAGCCTCGCGCGTCATAGGCGGATTCTCCGGATCCAGTCCGGCCTCTCTGAAGAGTTCCTTGTTCCAGTAGAAAACCAGGGGATGAACGTCCAGAGAGATCCCGTAGATACTTCCGTCCACATGGGTCGCGTCCCAGACCGAGGAGACGATATCGCCCTCCTTGATACCCATGATCCCCAGATAACTGTCAAGAGGCAGGAGCATGCCCTGACTCACAAAACTCCTCAGATTGTCGATGGCTGCGACTCCGACATCAGGTCCCTTCCCGCTCGCGAGAGCTATCGGCACCTTCGTGTTGTAATCGGCCCAGAGCATGGTACTCATGTTCACCTGTATCTCGTCTTTGTGTTCCTGGTTGAACCGGTTAACCAGTTCCTGCATGAACCTCCCGTCCGGTCCGGTGAAGCCGGTCCAGAATTCAAGTGTAATTACTCCAAAGGCCGACACCGAGAGCAGCAGCAAACCGATCAAAGAAACTAGAAAAAACCTTTTCATGGTAAACCCTCCCTTATTCCATTACTCCTACCCAGAGTCCCTGACTCTGAGAACGGGTTTCTGTATGTACTTTTTCTTTTTCAACTCCTCACCCTGAACCATTCTCACAAGCAGTTCGACACTGGTTTTGCCCATCCACTCTTTGTCAAGCGCGACGCTCGTCAGAGCGGGATGGACATACACCGAATAGGGAATGTCGTCGTAACCGACCACGGCCACGTCTTCGGGAACCCTCAGTTTCCTTCCTTTCAGGCAGGTTATAGCTTCGAGCGCGTACATATCGTTGTAAGCGAAGATGGCATCGGGCAATCCCTGTGTCTTGATATACTCTTTCAGGGAATTTCCGGCCTGTTCGGGAGAAGACTTCAACTCGCGGGACTGGCTGTAAAGTTCTGCGGAAAACTCCATTAGAGCCTTTCGGTAACCTTCACTTCTTCCGCGCGTCGGATAAATGTTCATCGCCGGCTGTATGGTGACAATGTTGCGCCTGCCCCCGTCGAGGAGACGCTTCGTGGCCAGATAACCTCCAAGAACCTCATCGTTGTACACCTCTACGAAATCTCCCTCTTCGAAATGCCTTCCGACAACCACGAACGGCACTCTGAGAGCCTCCATTTCGTATGGCTTGGTGTCATCTACCGGGGCTATCAGAATACCATCGACACCCTTGCTCTGAAGAAAATCGACAGCGAAGACCTGTTCTTCGTAATCGGCGGAAGTGTTCACCAGAAGGAGATGAAAACCGTATTCCCTTGCCTGGCGTTCCATTCCCTTCACCACTTCGGCGTAGAAGGGATTAGCGTTGTCGTCTATCACAACTCCAAGCAGTCCCAGCGCCTTCCCCTTCAGAGCCTTTGCCACCATGTTTGGAAAGTACCCCAGCTCCAAGGCCTTTTCTTTCACTTTCTTTCTCGTTTTCGGATCGACATCGCCCTTGTCATTAAGCGCCCTGGAAACGGTGGATGCCGACAAACCGAGAGATACAGCCACATCCTTTATAGTGACACGTGCCATTGCCACACAACACCCCCATGAAAACAGAATTGGACGTAGATTCCTCCGCAAACGTATCCGGAAACGTTTGCAGTTATTCTAACATTATAGCCATATTATAACCAAGAGCAATCAGAAGAGATTACAGACAATCAGGAGCAATGACAGGCAACTAACAGGAACAATTTTCTTGATTCTGTTAATATATTATTGATAGGAGAGATTTCAGTACGAAAGCACATAAAGGAACATCATGAGAAGGAAATGAAATTTCCGAGCATAACCAGTATGTGCCAGAGTTCATGGTGCTATCTTTCCCGGGAAGGGAGTGGGTTTTTCCGTTATTAATATGACGCCCCGATCGTGTAGAACAGTCCGCCCAGGAGCATGAGGAGAATAGACCACATTCCTAGTCTGATATACACGCCGTAAACTATAGAGACCAATAGCCAGCCCATCAATAGGTGCCCTCCCATCGAAAGCCAGAGCGGCATTCTGGAGAAGAATACGGCCTTGAGCACGATCTTAAGGATCGCAATCCCCAGATAATACCGAAGATGGACCAGCCAAGGCCGCCCTTCACTACGACCAGAATACAGGAATAAATAGGGACTCCGTTTTCGACAAATGGATGGAGAGGACTCATCCGGATAAGCCCTTTGCCAGATACGCAGATGATGGAGTGATACACTGTAGAACTCTGGAGGAAGCCCGGCTTCTTCCACGCTCCTGGACGAACGTCGAAGGACGGCTCTCTGCAAGCTCTTATGAAGGAACAACTGCTCTTGTTTCTAAAAATGGAGTCCCTATTTTTCCGACCTCAGGGTCATCCCGTGATGCACCTGCACGGGATCTCGCCCTGAAGAGCCGCTGCGCGCTTAAAAACGGTGAACCCGCTGGTCGCTGTTTAGAGCCGTCTTCGTTTAAAAGCTCGACTGGCCGTGACGAAGCCACCAACGTCATTTTTCCAGATACGCCTTCAATGCCTCTTCAATTGTCATCGGCTCTAGAATCACCGGCTCGTAGTCCATCTCGGCGAGCTTTTTCAGCGATCCCTGTCCCATTGCTGCCCCGATCCATACAGGGCAGTCACCGATAACCTGGAGGATCTCGTCGAGTTCCGCATGCTTATGATTCTCGAAATAAGGATTAGGCCTTGCTCCCAGCTTGACGGCGCATTTGCCTTCGTCAAGCTCATAAATGTCGTAGTACCTTGACTGCCCGAAGTGGTCGTCGTTTAATTTGAAACCGTCGTTGGTCCCGATTGCGATTAACTTTCCCATCTCTCATCCTCCTGATCGTCTTCCTGCAAGGATGTATCTGTAAAAATCCTTCCCGCGATAGGAGTTCTTCTCGACGTTCGGATTCTTGCTAAGTCTCTTCAGAAGATCTCCGACCGATTCCTCATTGAACTCCGCCTCCACAAAACTCTTTATGTCTTTCTCCGACATCGGATGGCGCTTGATGATCTCGATCACTGCATCCAGCGCTTTTTTCTCAGAGGTAGTGAAGCTGCTGACCGGGAGGTTCTCGATACTCTCCGCCTTCAGAAGAGCGCGGGCATATCTAAGCGTCTCTTCTTCAGGTATTTCTACATTTTCTTCTGCCGGTGGCCTGGCAGGAACATTTATGTACACTCTTGCCGGGGCCAGCAGTTCGATCCTATTCTTCAGTTCTCCAAGAAATTTGTCACTGTCGTTGTAATCCTTTACGAGCATTACTTCCAGCCAGATTTCACCTTTGAATTCCTTCGAAAACTCTAGCAAACCATTGTATACTCTTTTGTACCTTAGCTTTCCAAAGGGTCTGTTTATTTTTCTGAAGCTCTCCCCGTCAATGGCATCGAAGGTCGGCATCACAATATCGAAATCCATTATCTCTTCTCTCAATGATCTCTCAAATAAAAGAGAGCCATTTGTGATTAGCACAAGCGGCTTGGCTGTCAGTTCTCTTAGTCCATTCACTATGGAATCCAATGGCTTGTACAGAGTCGGTTCACCTTCTCCGACAACCGTCACAACGTCGAACGACTCTTCACCGTGAGCCTCTATAAACGTTCTTGCCTCGGATAGAATATCCTCAGGCGGATAGAAGGTCTGCCTGGTATTGGTCATATTCGTCGTTCTTCCTAGCTGGCAGTAAATACACGAGTAATTGCATGTCTTGAACGGTATCGTACAGACCCCAAGCGATCTGCCAAGTCTTCTTGAAGGCACCACTCCGTATATATGACTCAAACGAATCACATCCCTAACGATATTGTTTGGCTATCTTCCTCCCTGTCCTCCCATGCCCTTTCCCTGTCCTCCTCCGCGTCTGCCTCCCCCCATACCTCGTCCCAGTCCTCTTCCCTGTCCAGGACCGGTTCCACGGCCGATGCCGTATCCCCCTCCACCGGCTCTAAGAGAGGGATTTTCAGAGTTTGACCTTATTGCATTCACCGGACAGGCACTGAAACAATCCCCGCATCTGGTGCAAAGCGCGTTGTTTATGTACGCCTTGCCCGCCTTCATTACGATTGCTCCTTCCACCGGACAGGCTTTGATACACAGTCCGCATCCGGTACACATATCTTCTCTTACCCAAGGCAATTTAGACATCTCCTTTTTTCATTATATATGTTTATTGCATATATATTATATCACTTCAAAACTCACTTCAAAACCCCCTTTCACAAATTTCCGGAATACGCAGACGAACATCCTGAAAAGAATCTGCTTCCAAAAGCTGTCCGAGTGAGACGACCACTTGCCAATAAGCTTCGCCAGTAATAATTGTTGCTTGTGAAACGTGAGATTTCGTCTAGAATAGGAATCATAACACACTCAATTGGAGGTGCAGAAAAGTGAAATCTTCTATTTCCAAGATTTCCATTATCCTTGTTCTTTTTCTATCGGCTGTGGGCCTGGCCCAGCCCATTACCTTCCTTGTAAATCCCGATTACGATCCCTTCAGTTACCTGGATGAAGGCCATCTGGATGGCTTCCTTGTCGATCTGATCGAATCACTGGAAAGCGAAACGGGCATCGACGTCGAGATGAGACCCGTTAAATTCGACGAAGCCCTCGAAAGGTTACAGGGCGAAGGGAGATACTGCATTCCCTCTCTTGTCTTCACGACCCAGAGAAAAGCTCTTTATCAGTGGGTCGGCCCCGTTGTCATAACGAACACTTACCTCTACACGAGAGAAGAGCTCTCGAGTGAATTCAAATCGCTGGAGGACGTCAGAAACGCAAACTCGGTGGGCGTGGTAGGCGAATACTACTCCCACAAACTCTTAGAGGAGCAGGGATTCGACAACCTAATCATTTTTGAAGACGAGGAGTCATTGCTCGATGCCCTATTTGTCGGGGAAACCGACCTCGCGCCCTTCAACTCGGCAGTTCTCCAGGAACTTCTCAAAAGGGAACAAGCCTCTTTTAATCCCGTATCAACAGTTGCGATCGACTTGGACATGACATACCTCGGTTTCTCGAAGGACGTCCCCTCCGAAATCGTGAGCGCATTCCAGAAGGCTCTCGACGGTCTCAAGAACTCCGGCTCCTTCTCTGAGCTATACGGCCAATGGTTCCCCGGACAGCCCGTTCCCGGCATCTACACCTTCCTGACCGAGGAGTACCCGCCCGTTACCTTCAAAGGCGAAAATGGAGAACCGACGGGCTTCGTAACCGAAATGGTAAAGGAGATCCTCCGTAGAAACGATATGTTTGGAGAGATCCTTATAGTCCCATGGTCAATCGGCTATGAACTGGCCTCGAATCTGCCGAACGTCTTCCTCTTCAGCATGGACCAGACCGAACAGCGAAGGGATAACTTCGAGTGGATCGGACCGGTGGGAAAGAACACCGCCTACCTCTACGCCCGCAAAGACACAGTCGCCCCAGCTACAGATCTCGAATCCGCAAAGACTGTCGCGGCCATAGGCACGACGACGAACTGGTGGACTGAACAGCTCCTGAAGGAGATGGGCTTCGAGAACCTCGTGAGCTCTCTCAATCCTCTCGACACCGTCGTACAGCTTTTCGAAGGCGAAACAGATTTGGCAGTCTTTACCGACCTCACTGTCGGCGAGCTCGTCAAGAACGCGGGCTACCGCATGGAAGAACTGGAAGCCCTTATTGAGCTTCAAACAAACTACTTTTACATCGCAGCTTCGAAGGGAACGAACTTCGGTATGATTCTGAGCTTCCAGAAGACTCTCGACGAAATGAAGCGCGATGGAAGCTTCGAGGAAACAATCAGAGAGTTCGTGCCGAACATGCTCGTTACATCGCTGCTCTGGAATTCCTCCCATCTTGATGTCAAGGGTCTTCGAACCTCCATGAACACCCTCTCCGTAGGCGAGATAGCTACCATGGAACTCCAGGAGAACGGCTCCACCGGTTATATCTGGGACGTAAAGATAACCAATCCAAACGTCGTTTCGCTGATCTACGAGGGCTCGATCTTCGAAAGGAAGTTCCTTGACGATTCCCAACTTGTGGGAGCGCCCTATAGTGTCCAGTGGGTATTCGAAGCCGTTCAGCCCGGCGAGACAGTTGTGATATTCTCCCTCAGGCGCCCCTGGGAAAGCGTCCATCCAATACAGACCTTTGCGATAAACATAATAGTCGAGTGAAAACGAAACATACATGATTATAGTGGCAGGAAGGCTTTTGCGGCCTTCCTGCCGTTAGGGTGTGTGTGTAGTACAGTTCCAAGTTACAAGTTCTGAGTTGCAAGGGAAAACCAGTTGCAAGTTCCAAGTTGTGAGTTGCAAGAATAAGAACCGCTATCCGCTTAAAGGCGATGAACCCGCTGAACACTCTAAAACATGGTTCGCCGTTGACCGTTCAAGATCATGAACCCGTTCACCGCTAAGACCATTCGATCGAGAAAGAGCAATGTCGAGACGTTCGCTGCGCTCACGAGAAGACGAGAAGCGAAAATAGGGACTGACAGGCTCAGTAATGACCGCTGTACGCTGCTTCTATACGCCGCTGAGAACGAAAAATGTGCATTATGTCAAAGATGCAGAGCAAAGACATTCAAAACGTTGGTGTTCGCTTTTCTTAACTGGTTGGTGCTAGTCTAATTCTGGGGGTGAGCTTATGACCTATTCTTACGAAAAACTCGACGTCTACAAACTCAGCATGGCCTTCGCTCATGATTTCTATCAGACTGTCTCTTCATTCCCTGATTATGAAAAGTTTGGCCTTTCTTCCCAGCTTAGAAGAGCCGTAATATCCGTTCCCTCTAATATCGCTGAGGGTTCAGGAAGGCAGCACAAAAAGGAATATGCCCAGAGTTCCTCTTTCTCTCTAAAGGCTCCCTCAGGGAGGTCATAACACAGCTTGAATTGTCAAAGATGCTCGGTTACATAGATCAAGAGACTCATGAAAAACTTTGTGAAACAGCTGATAGACTCCACAGAATGCTGAACCGCCTAATCACCAGCCTGAAAGTCTCACCCGACTAGCGCAAAGCTTGCTTCTCAGCGTACAGCCTACAGCGGCTCTTTTCAGCGTAAAGCGCTCAGCGATGAGCGGGTCTTCTCAGCGGATCCTTGCTCTACCCAGCGTTCAGCAATCAGCGGGTCTAAGGACAGAGCAACCTGTTTTGGAACTAGTTACTATCTTGGTGCTCTAACTCGGAGAACGGTCAACCGCGTGCTGGTTTTTTCCCACCCATTCCTCAATAACCTCTCTGGCATCATCAAGATCAGCAATGGTGATCGATTCGCCGAGTTTGTCTTCGTAGAAGTTCTGAAAGCTTGATCCTCTGGAGCCGGAGAGATCGAGGATCATACCTGCTATTATGTATCTTCTGCTTTGCTCTGGTTTGTCGAGGTTCTCGAGCGCTTTGCCTGCAAGAAAGTAGCTTTTCGGAGTCCGGGGATCGAGCCTCAGCAGCTTCTGAGCCCATGCGAGGGCGTCGAGAGGCCTGTCAGTATCGAGATAGAGATAAACAAGCTCTTCCACAGCTTTCTTGTTGTCTTTGTCTTCCCAAAGAGCAGCCCTGAACATTAGTTCGGATTTGTAAGGCTTCTTTCGCTTCTTGTAGATCTTTCCGAGGAAGACCATTCCTTCTATGTCATTCGGTTTCCTGGAATAATGCTCTTCAATAAGAGACTCTGCAGTCTCTGTGTCATCGAAGAGATAGGCGATATGCCCCAGATCCCACAGCTCTTCCTCGTTCAGAGTTACCCACCTTTCGAACTCGCTCGCTACGGATACACTCTTCTCAGCCTCAGAAGCGCATTGACTACTTTCTCCATTTAGAACTGTTTCTGAAACACTCTCCTTCTTTGAGAGATCGTTTATTATCTCGCGATAAAGCTTGGCCGCTTCTTTCCAACTTCCATCCAGAAGCAAAGCCATCGTCTTGGTTATTCTGTCTTCCATGATATTTCTCCTTTCGTCGAAATAGTTGCAAGTGAAACCAGTTGCAAGTTCTGAGTTGTGAGTTGCAAGAGAACAATCAGTTCCGAGTTCCAAGCTGTGAGTTGCAAGAGAAAACCAGTTCTAAGTTCTAAGTACCAAGTTACAAGATAATAGTCAAGAGAACCAAAAACCTGATTCAAGTCAATAAAGATGCCGTATCAACCTTCTCAGTTAGACCAGTTGCATGAATCGATGATTTCGGCGAAACTTTGATTGATTATCATTCAGAAAAGGAGGTTCTAGCTGTGTCGACGTCTTTCAAAGATCTTCTTGTATGGAACGCCAGTATGGATTATGTAACCAGCATCTACAAGATAACTAGTGACTTCCCGGATTCTGAACGTTTCGGTCTCGCTTCCCAGCTCCAAAGAGCAGCGGTATCAGTCCCCTCGAATATCGCCGAGGGCTCCGGAAGGTATTTCAAGAAGGAGTTTGTTCATTTTCTTTATCAGGCTAGAGGATCTCTTCTCGAAACCTTCACTCAGATAGAAATAGCCTTCAGACTTGGTTACATCACTGATCAAGTTCGGGACCAGCTCATCGAGACAGGAGAGGAGATAAGTAAAATGCTCAATGGCCTCATAAAATCTCTCAAAGACTGATCTTTCAGCGGAGCTAGGCTCATGAGCAGTTCTAGATCCCTTCTGTTGTACAGTTCTTCTTTCTTGCAACTGAGAACCTGCATCTTGGAACTGCTCTTTCCAACTTAGAACTTGCATCTTGGAACTTGCATCTTGCAACTGCTCTTCACAACTTGGAACTTGCATCTTGGAACTCATCTCTCGTCCATGCCACATACCTTTCCCTCTTCTTCTCGCGGTAGGACTTGACTCCTTCCAGCCGCATGATCGCGGTCCTCTCGCTCAGTCTGCTGAAGATCCTGGCTCCAACGGTTCCATCGAAATCAGTTAAGTTCAGGTTGGAGGTTATTATCGTTCCCGCCCCTTGTTCATACCTGTGGTTTATCAGTTCGAATATCTTGTCTGTGGTCATCTTGTTTTCCGTCTCGTTGCTGAGGTCGTCAATAACGAGAAGGTCAACCCCCGAACACTCCTGTATCTTCTCGGAGATCGTCTTGAAGTCTCCGATCTTCAGAGACGGAGCGGTTATGAAAGCGACTGTATCTCCCATGTTGACCGCCTCTATCGCAATTCCCGCCGCGAGGTGAGTCTTTCCGGTTCCGTAGCCTCCCAAAAGGATGAAGTTCGACCCTATCTTCCACGCCCTGTGTCTCACATACTTCTTCGAGAGATCCAGCGCCCTTTCAGTCACTTCATCTTCAGCGATGAAGTTATCCAGTCTTCTCTCCCAAAGCCCTTTGGGAAGAACTTTTATCAGCCTCTCCATGTTCTCCTTTACCCTTCTGAATTCTCTGTATATCGAGCACTCGTACATGAGGTCGCTGTACTGTGGGTCTTCGCTGGCGTAGATTATATATCCCCCGTAAGGGCACTTCTCCGGACCGGGACAGTTCCTCATGCACTCTTCTATCGCCTCGTCTTTGCTATACCGTGTATTTGAGGAGTTCTTCGAGTGTTTTGGGTTTTTCTCTTGCGGGATTCTTGAACTTTTCGATAGGATCTCTAAACGATCCAGAATCGCTCCAATCTTTTCTTCCATTTCTATTCGCTCTCCTTCCGAATGCGCCCCTTAGAAGAGGCTGCATAAGATATTCGAAGCCTATCTCTTCGAGGACTTCGTGTTTCGATCTGTCTATCGCTATGATCGCAGTCTTTATCTGAGAGGGGTAGCATTTATTGAGGGCTTCTCTCAGCAATGGGATCCATTCCCTCTCGAAGGGCCCTATTATCGCCTCCCACGTCTCCATAACGTCTCTCTCGTACCTCGAACAGGAGTCGAGATAGGAGAAATCTTCCTGACTTTCCCCATCCTGCTTTTCTTTTTGATTGTTCATCTCGAACAAGGGAACGACCAAACAACCTTCCGCCTGCACTTCTTCCGGAGGTCCGCCTTCGCCTTGACGCAATTGTTCATTCCCGTTCGATTTGATTCCGGAAACGGCCATTTCGCCGGGAGAAGTATCTCCGTGAAGAAGCTCTTGCGAATCATTCTCCAACTCTGTTTGCACAAGAGAGACTTTCTTCGCGACTTCAGAAATCTCTTCTTTCTCTTCATTATCAACCCCTTTTTCCGTTGAATCCGAAAGCAAAGCTTTCGTTTCTCCGTAAGGAGAAAGAATGTTTTTTAGTTTTGTTTTGTCTTGTTTTGTTTTGTTTATATATAATGTGCGTGTGCGTGGTTCGCGCGAAAGTTGCGCGTTGTCTGCGCATGACTTGCGCGTCGAATCTTCACAATCGCACATTTCAGAGGACCGCTCTTCCAGTTCTGGCGAGGTTTCTATTAACTCATCGCTGTGCGCGGAAAGTGCGCATGGATTGCTCACACATTGCGTTGAAGATGCGCGTAGAAATGTCACGGTGAAAGAGTACTTTCCATTCCTGCCTTTATCGCCTGAAGAATAGCTAATAATGCCGGTTTCGATCAGTTTACTCCTCGCCCATCTCACCTGATTTCTCGTCCAGCCGAACTCTTTCCTGAATACACTGCACGGCATGGAAAAACTCTCGGGCCAGAATAACTCATTCGCCCTGTCGAGCAAAAAGAAGAACATGGAAATCTCCTTTTCATTGAAATGAAACCGCCTGTGCTGTATCCAAAAGTTGTTAATCAGTTCTATGTAATTCACGGTAAAACCTCCAAATTTGAGTCGTGGTAGCGGGGGCGGGGTAGGGGGTAGGTCAAGATCTTACGAACCCGCTACCCCATACCCCCAGCGTTCAGCGATCAGCGGCTCTTCGAAACCTCCTCACCGGCTTCAGTTTCTCTTTCTTCTCGTAGGCTTCTTCGGGAAGATAGTCGACCAGCTCCGAAAGGTTCTTGAACGTGATGAATTTGAATGGATCTGGAAGACTAACGACAGTATCCAGAGCGGCCTCTCTATCCAGAAGCCTTATCTGAGTAGGAGCTTCGTCGCTAGCGTATTCATAGCCACTTAGCTCCACCTTTCCTATCCCTTCCCTGTCTATGAATTCATCTGCGAGTTTCTTCATCTTCTTCGCCCCTTCCTGAAAGGCGACTGTCTTCTGAAGGGTGTTCTTTAGAGAGTCACTGTCACTTATCGTGAGATCCTCTCCAAGCTTCTCCATGAGAGGACAGAGTGAATGATACAGGCAGTAAGAGCAGTGGTCTCCTGCTTCGGGCGAAAAGTCGCTCTGAAGGATCTGTTTTATCCAGGCGAAGAGATTGATTCCCGCCTCTTCGAGGTTCTCTTTCGTTATCTCTTTCGAGAAAGAAGCACCTGCAGAAAGAGAGACCCATTCGATCCTGCCTATGTTATATCCCACTCTCGATAAGGCCCAGGCGTATATAAGAAGCCTCTCCCAGTCGGGATCGCCAAAGCCCGCCTTAAAGTGGCAGAGAACAAGTGCCGGGGTTGCGGGCTCGTGGTAGGGGGTAGGACCAGAACTCTCCAACACGTTATCTTGATCAGATGAAGAAGACCAGAAATTGTCGGTCAGGTGTTCGGGAAGATCAACTCTTTGCTTTGAGTCAGATCCGTGATAGGCTAATTCCTCACAAGACTCTGAATTAGATCTTACGAACCTGCTACCACCTGTCTCCGGCCCCGGCGCAGTGTAAAGACACTGCGCCACTCCCCTAAACACGACTTCCGGTTCATCGAATGGTATTGGATTGGAGAATCTGTCCAGAGCGAAGGGGATATTGAGAGCAAGAACATCTTTGCTCTTGAGGAATTGAACTCCGAACTCTATCTGCTCCATATCCCTCTTGAGATTCTCTCCAAAGAGAAGGGGAGTGGGAGAATTACCGAGATAAGCGTTGAACACCGCCCTCAAGATGAGCCCGTTATGTTTTCTTCCCTCTCCCTGAGCTTCTGGCAGGCCTTCAAAATAACGGAGATAGAACCTGTGAGGACATTCCACGAAGGCTTTGATTCGGGAATAGGATAAGGGGAACGGGTGACGGTTCTCCGTCAGCCGTTCTCCGTTCTCCGATTTCTCAGGAGCTAATTGCCTGGAAATGTATGGACAAGAGAGATTCTGTCCTCTTCCTGACACTTCTTCTGCGGGAATTGACGAAGTAATATCACTGTTGCAAAAAGGGTAAACAGAATTAGACCTTTCCCGTTTGAAAGTGATAGTATTTAGTTGTGTCCTGTAATAGTTGTTTCTTGAGAGCGGATCTCCTGCCAGAGGTCCGTTCTCGTTTTTTACTGCCGGATTCATGGCGAATCACCTTCCTTTCATTAGTTCAGTTGCAAGTTCTGAGTTGCAAGTTGCAAGGGAAAACCAGTTGCAAGCGAAAACCAGTTGCAAGTGCCAAGTTGTGAGTTGCATAAGAACCGCTGTGCGCTTAAAAGCGATGAACCCGCTGATCGCTGGAAGAGCCGTCCTCAGTCAACCGTCATCGGTCCTCCGATTTTTCAAGAGATTTGGAGAGTTTCCAGAGCATTCTATTAATGCTTTCGGCCTTCTTCTCGATTAGTTCAAGCTGATCTGGATTCATATAGCCAAACTCAAAGGAAATCTCCAGCTGGGCAACCGTCTCGTTCAGAAAATCCGCTTTGCGCTGCCCGCCTTAATTGAGCGACAAGACCATACCTCTCATCTGAAGGAAAAGCGGCGGTCAACTGGTAAACATCCTTTGGGAAGGACTTGCTTACTTTCCAAACTTCCAGATTCTTGAAACCAAATGACATTTCAAACCTCCACATTTCTTAAGTCTTTCTGACGTCCGGTCTTCTTCTTCAGTTCTGTTCTTCCCGGAGGACGGCGGACCGCTGACTGATGACCTTTCTTCTTGTTGCCTTGCTTTTCCAAGCGGCCAGCGGATCTTTGGACGGTTGACCATCGACGGTTGACCTGTTCTCACTCACACTTCCTCGGTCTCATACGGACTAATGTCGTATCCCAGGTTGTAGAGATACATGAGTTCCTTGAACCTTGGCAGCCTTGAAAGTCTCACATAACAGGTGAACAGGAATTCAACGGGTACTGCCAGTTCCTTCGCGATCCTGTCCGCCTTGTTGAACAGCGGGGTAATCCTCCCGTTTTCGATCGCACAGATATAGTTCTCACTCAGTCCGACCCTTTCCGCCAGCTGCTTCTGAGTCAAACCACTGCGATGGCGTGCCTCTCTGAATATCTCTATTTGCATCCCTCCTTTCGTCCATCTCTTCAGGAAGCGTTAGTGGCGACACTCTCACGCTGAAGCGTTCGAAGAGAACCTCTACAGGCATAGAGAATATGCTCGCTATTCTGTCTGCGAGAAAGAAGTCTTTCAGCTCTTCCGGTGACTTCTCGATCCTCGAGTATTTCTGCCTGCTTATCCCAAGCCTCTCTGCGACCTCCTGAATAGACAGTCCCTTATTTCTTCTTAGACGCTTTAAGATCAACATTTAACCTCCTTCGACATAATAGATTCATTGTATTGTGTATTGCCTATGGTCACCAATCAAATACTAACAAGAAACACGACTAAAGTCCAGAGAAAATGTTATGAAAGTGAGCATTCATGGGAATCATAGAGAGTAACAATTTCGCGAAAAAGTAGAATCTTTTTAAGGATGTTTCTCAAATCTGCTTGTTTTGCCCTTCGTAATGCTTTGAACATATTCCTTGACTGAGAATCAGGTACTTGGCTTTTACAGAGATTTAACGTTATTCTCTTGTCACGTGGCCACGAAGAAGAGCAGTTGCAAGTTGTGAGTTCTCAGTTGCAAGAGAAGAAAGATCCAGGTCTTACTTGCATCTTGCGACTTGTAACTTGCAACTGAAAGAAAAGGAGGAATTTTCATGGGACTTGGCACAACTGTAATGGTAGTAGGTACTGAGAAGTCACTCTCGATCACCTGGGATACAGGTGTCATTGAGGACGACAAACCAGTCCTCTCGAGACAGACTCTCAAGGTCGATTCGGCAATGACTGCTCAGGAGGCTTATGACGCAGCCTATAACATCGCAAGCCTCACCGATTACATCATCGCCGATATCAAGCTAGTTGAAACCCAGACCCTCGGACCGATCGATTAAGAGATTGATGTAAGAGGGTAGAGGCTGGAGGTTAGAAATTCAATAGCTTCTTACCTCTGACCGGTGAAACAATGTAACCGTAGGCCGTAGTCCGTTCGCCGATTAGGATCGAAAATGCAATGCCACTGCACTTTACAGCTTTTTCGGAGGACGGATGACGGTCAACGGAGAACCGTTATTCGAAAGGAGGAACTCAAATGAGAAACCTGAGCGTTAGGTGGTACGATTCAACCGCGAAGAAGTCCAAGGGCTTCTACATAAAGGAGCCCAAGGAGAGTCTCACTCAGTCTGAAGTCGAGACTGTGATGGGAAACCTCATAACTCTGAAGGCAATCCCTTCAAATTATGCGGTAGACTACGCGGCAGTGATCGACACCCAGAAGAATGAGTTGTTTAACCTTATCTGACCACATTAGTTGTTCGTTCCAGAGCGAGGATCTGTTCTTCGTTCTTGGATGCCCGGGCTTACAGCCCGGGTTTCTTCAAAGAACTGATCAGTTTGTTGATCATCATGTTGATCTTTGTGCCGACGGCTTCGATTGATTCAAGACAGCTGTCGTTAATGTAGCCGAGCCTATTTGCTATGGCAAGTTGAGTAAGCGATTCAAGAAGAGAACCTCTCGCGAGGTAGAGGAATTGAATGAACTCCTTTCTATGTTGCCTTCCAGAACCTTCGGCGATATTGGAAGGAATGGATACAGCAGATCTTTGGAGCTGAGAACCGAGACCGTATTTCTCATAGTCAGGAAAGTCTCTGGTTAATCTGTAGATTTCCATAACGTAATCCATGCTGAGCTGCCATACATGCAAATCTTTGTAACTTGTAGACACATCATTCACCTCCGAGAGAATTCTAAAAGAATCGGCGTCTTTGATCAACTCCGCTCTGACGAAGAACCTGGACACGAAGTGCCGGAACAAAGAACTGTTCTCATCGCTCTTCTGAACTAGGAACAAAGCTCTTAGCTCCGGAACGAAGAACTGCTCTTTGCTCTTCTGAACCAAGAACATGGACGCGTAGCGTCGGAACGAGGAACCTAGG
>NZ_AYTW01000023.1 GCF_002752635.1 Mesotoga sp. Brook.08.105.5.1 | reverse complement strand
AACTACTAATGAGGGCAGTCAAGAAACATGTGAAGATTCCATGGCTAAAACTCTACATAGAGAGATGGCTGAAAGCACCCTTTCAGAAACCTAATGGAAGAGTCGAAGAGAGGAGCAAGGGAACGCCACAGGGAGGGGTAATAAGCCCTGTACTGGCTAACCTCTTCATGCATTACGCCTTCGACAAGTGGATGGAGAGGACTCATCCGGATAAGCCCTTTGCCAGATATGCAGATGATGGAGTGATACACTGTAGAACTCTGGAGGAAGCCCAGCTTCTTCTTGAAAGTCTCAAAGAAAGAATGGAAGAATGCAAACTGGAGCTTCATCCAGAGAAGACCCGTATTGTCTACTGCAAAGACGATAAGAGGAAGGACGAGTATCCAAATACAAGCTTTGACTTTCTAGGATACACCTTCAGAGTTCGTAGCTGCAAAGACAGAAATGGGAGGATCTTCTACAGCTTCACCCCTGCAGTGAGTGAACAGGCAAAGAAGGCGATGAGACAGAAGATCCGGAGAATGAGACTTCAAACCAAGTCATACCTGAGTATTGAAGAACTCTCAGAAAGGATCAACCCGGTAATAAGAGGTTGGATAAACTACTACGGACACTTTCGCAGATTTGAAATGTATACAGTACTGAGTCGGCTAAACAAAGCCTTAGTTCAGTGGGTAAGAAACAAGTACAAGAAAAGGAGAGGTCTTACAAAAGCGGGTAAATGGCTAGAAGCTCTTGCTCGCAGAGAGCCTCATCTATTTGTACACTGGACAATGGGGATATTCTATATGGCTGGATAATGGGAGCCGGATGAATCGAGAGGTTCAAGTCCGGTTCTGAGAGAGCCTGGGGGTGAAATCCCCCTGGGCTACTCACCAGAGACTAGTTCTTCTCTGAATCTTCCAGAGCGAGGATCTGTTCTTCTTGGTTGAGGCCAAAAATCAGGAGTGGGATGATGATTCTGGGTTCTTCATACCTCTATCCTCATACCTCTAAACTCTTCAGCGCCCACCACGCCAGGTGGCAGTCCTATAAACTCGATGGAACGGCCGGCTTTGGGATAATCGAAACTCCGGGATTGAAAAGAAACGGCAATTCAGACATCTTGAACTTCCGAATCACCGGTATCGAAGAGCTTTGGAACAGAATCAAAGACTCTGTGGAGATCGATACTCCACTTGAAACGACTCCTTATGGAATCCTGAAATTCGTAATCAAAGACCCAGAAGGTTTCAGAATCGGTTTTGTAGAGAAGAAAGCCTGAGGATTCGTTCCACAGGCTTTCTCAATTATCCGATACTCCTGTCTTCAGTTTATATGTCACGCTTCTCAAAATGAATCAACAAAGCTTCGCTTTCACGCGCAGAGAGGTTCTAGTTAAGCGGATGGAATGATGCAAACAGGCTAATGTTTTCCTGCAGATTGCTTATAGTAAGAGTCTGACTCTCACTGAAGACGCTCCCGCATGGATCGTAGCACCAGACACTAAATCCATATCCAGGATTCGGCATCGCACTTATAACCGTGCTCGACCCCTTTGGAAATTGACCTCCTCCGCTAACTTGACCACCTTCCGGTGGTTCAGATCTCAAGTTCACAGTAATTGTGTCGGGCACATCCAGGTCGAAATTGCCAACTATGGTAAATTCAGTGCAGCCGATACAAGTCGATCTAGCAAGGAAGAAGGTGGAATTCCCTTCCCATAATGGGTTATCGCTGAACTCAGCTCCCTCGAAAGTCCAGTTCCTGAATACGTAATTGTCATTAGGAACCGCACCCAGCGTCATCGGATCGCCGTATATGAATACACCACTTTCCATAACTTCCCCGCCTTCGGGAGGATTTGCAACTACGTTGAAATGATAGAAGACCGGCGGGAACCAAGCGACTATTGGAAGGGTATCGGTCACACCCTGTGTCGGCAGCCACTCCGATGTGTTAAATGTGTATGGAAGATCCTCACTCAACATTTCTCCGTCAGTGTACCAACCTCCGAAATCAAAGTGCTCAATCGGCGTTGCTCCAAGCGTGACATCTTCTCCATACGAATATTTGCCTGCGCCGCTCACCTCGCCTTTGTCCGTAGGTGAAGCATCGATCGTAATCAGTAGCCATCCCGGTGGCGGGGTCTGAGGTTGGAACTTCGCCGTAAAGATGAAGGTGTTTTCTGTACTGGTTACGGGAAGCGTATGAGTATCCAGAAAGCTGGCGGTGTCAAGGGTGAAGCTCGGGGATCCACTCATGTTTTCCTCACCGTAGTACCAACCCTCAAATGTGTACGACTCATTTGGTACGGCCAGGAATGAAACGTTGTCTCCATAAGCGGCAGTTCCTCCACCGGTTGCCGTTCCGCCTTCAGGAGGTTCTGCAACCGCATAGAATGAATATTGTATATCTTCAAATACTCCCTGTAAGGGAAGCGGGGTGTATGTGGCACCCTCAGTGTACCAGTAATTTGCCGGGAACGTGTAAGTAGCGCCTTCACTTAGCTGTACCCCGTCAAAGTACCACCCATCGAAATTGAAATGGTCTGAAGGTGTAGCCCCGACAGTTACGTAACTTCCGTAAGAATACAGTCCCGAACCCCAGGTTTCACCGCCATAAACCGGAGTCGCCTCAATCGTAACGTTGAGATGCCACTGTGGGGCCGAAGGATCGAATCTACCCTCTACTGTGAATTCCGTACAGGTTATGCATTCAGTATGCTCGAGGATTTCGATGGTGTTAACCATGTCAACGGCTTGATCACTAAACATATAGCTGTCAATCCACCATCCTGCAAAGCCATAGCCTTCATTAGACCATGCGCTCAGATTTAGAGAATCCCCATAATCTACAGCTCCTCCGCCGGCCACTTCTCCACCTTCAGGGGGAACAGGCACAAGATTGAAGGTATACTGCATTGGATTGAATCCTACCATCAGGCTAACATCCTTCAGAGCCTGAAAAGAAACAACTGGTTCAGTGTAAATAGGATCGTCACCGCTTTCCTCAAAACTCGCTTCTTCAGGTTCGTCGAGATACCAACCACTGAAAGTGTTATGAATGGATGGCGTGGCCATTATCGTAACGAGATCTCCGTAGATGTACTCGCCGTCTCCACTGAACTCTCCCCCATTTGGAGGATCTGCCGTGATTGAGATCACAACCTTAACTGTAAAGAAGATGCTATAGGTTAAACTCTCCTTTCCGTTAAGAGAGGTGACCAGTACCGTTGCAGTTCCTGGAAGGGTCTCGGCATCCGCTATAACTATATTCACTCCTTCAACTGCAGGAACGGCAGTAACGGTCGGCGGTTCAGTAGTGCCTGCCGGAAGCACAATCGAATAGTCAGTTTTCTTCGCGCTGAATTCCGGAACTTCAACTCCGTTGTACAAAAGCTCTTTAAGAGTCGCATCGGCCGCTTTCCAGAAAGCGGGACAACCGGTGATCATAACAAGAAGCAATGCAACGACAAGATACACATAAGCTCTTTTCATCTTCATCCCTCCTCCATGAACAACATTTGGTAATCCTTCACAAGATTCTATGAAACTTCCAATAGCCAGTTCATAAACTATCCAAGGAGCCTGAATGTGTAGAGAGAGTATGAGTGAGGAACAGAGAAGGGCGTATTTCTTTCTTTAATTCAGTCTAGCATCAGCGGAATGAAAAGCACTCGAACTCCAAGGGTTTAGAAATTGAGATTTCATGGTCATTTCATATCATTTCTCATCGATGAACTGTATACTTTTAGACACTGATCTCATAATCCGCCTCTGGAGAATTTTTTAGTGAGATTGCTTGCATTGATGACTCTCTGAAGGGACTTCGACAAAGCATTTCAATCCGACTCATTGCCGCAAAAGTTACATTATGTGTTGAATGCCAGATCTACCAAGGAAAAACAAAGTATATTTAGAATCCATATTAGTAATTTCGCATATATGTGACCATAACGCATACTCTCATTAACTTTCGAAAGCTTCCCGCACTTCTGAGGCCCTTTCCCCGGCAAACCGTTGGCCACTGACAGATGAGGATTATCTTCATGGGAACGTTCATTGTGCCCAGAATTGCCCAGCAGTGCAACAGTGCTTTTGTCGAACTGGGGAATGGGGAAAGCTTTTTATTCGAGTTCGGCTAAGGCGTTTGTCAAATTAAGTCGTCGGCATCCCACCCTAACGTTTGGACAAGGTGTTTTTGCTCATATGCATGGAGACCCTGTCGGGAATCCTATTACTCTTTATTGTTTTGGCCCGCCTCAAAATCGGAAGCCTCCGCTGTAACTCTATGGGCCCTCCGGCGATGCGTACTCTCTTTTCGAGCGGCTTAGGCAGGACTGCCTTCTTCGTCAGCTTCAGAGCAAGGCTTCTTCTCAGAAGCCACATATGAAACGCAGTCAGCTGAGAAGTAGTATCATTGCATCATAGAGATGTCTTGTGGAGGCAGATTCCGCGCCTTTGAAAAGTCGATCACATCGTGGAAGAAAGAGGGAAAGATCATGTTCATAACAGATAATGTGAACGTCCCCACCGAGCTTATCAGGGCCCAGGAGGAAGGCAGGCTCGTCGTCTTTGCTGGAGCCGGCGTTTCGATGGCCTCCCCCTCGAACATTCCCGGCTTTGTTGACCTTGCGAAAGCCGTCGCGAAGCGATACAAGCAGAAGTATTACGCGAGGCAGCAGAGAGTCCAGCCGCCCGACGTCTTTCTCGGAAGCCTGAACCCGAAACGGGAAGAAGAGGGCGTCCACGAAATCGTCAGGCAGATCATGAGTGAAGAGAGTTCCAAGCCATCGGAGCTTCACAGGCTGATCCCACTTCTATTCAAAGGGCCTCACGACCTGAAGATCGTTACGACCAACTACGATGCTCACTTTCTCACAACCATCAGGGAATACAAAGATAGATATGCGGGTTTTGAAACCTTCAGAGCTCCCGCACTTCCAAGAGGCGACGATTTCAGGGGAATCGTCTATTTGCACGGAAACGTAGAGCAGGACGCAAGATGGTTGGTAGTTACCAACAGAGACTTCGGAAGGGCATATCTCACAGAGGGCTGGGCTAGAGACTTCTTGCGCGATCTCTATCTCTCCGACTACACGATTTTGTTTATAGGTTACAGTCACAGGGACACCATTGTCGATTATCTGGCCAGAGGTTTGGACATAAGGCAGTCAAACAGATACGCTCTCGTCAGCGCTAGCGATGCAGAGAGATGGAAGGAAATCAACGTAATCCCCGTTTCATACCCACTCGTGCCCGAAGAAGCAACTGCCCATCTCGAGCTTCAAAAGGCACTCGAGAAGTGGACCTCTCTCGCAAGTTCTGACCTGAACTGTCATACCGAGAGAATCGGCAGGTTCGCATCCAAGAAGCCCGGCCAAGATAGGAAAGCAGACAGCTACCTGACATACTGCCTCAATCGTGAGGATCTCACGAGGGTCTTCTGCCGTTTTGCAAATGACTTCGACTGGGTGCGGTGGCTCGATTCAAGGGGACTTCTCGACAGCCTCTTCAATGAAGACGGCCCACTTGACGAGATTGAGAGAAACCTTGCCGACTGGTTCGTTAAGACAGCCTTCGAAAGTTCAGATCAGGAGCACCTTACCTTTCTGGTCTCAAGAAACTCTCTGCTGCACCCATATCTGGTCTCCTCAATCGTCCAGTATCTCGCTAATAATGAGATAGAGAAACCGGGCGACTGTCTGGCGGAATGGCTCAACCTGATTCTCAACAACTGGCACAAACGCGACACACCCGATCAAGCTATGCTCGAAGCTCTGAAGAAGGTCGAAATAACTGAAAGTCCCTGGATAATAACGAAGACAATTCAGAACTTCTTTTCTTTATCCCAGACGGGAAGAGAGGCGACGCTTTCTCTCTTCCACAGACAATACGACCTTGAACCCCTTGTAACGACTGATTGCCTGAAGAGGCTCTGGTCGGAACTGCTCGAACCGAACCTCGCCATCCTTTATGAAGACATACTGTCGATCCTTACCTCCCAGCTTATGAAAGCGGTCGCCGACATGTCTGTTTTGAACAGTACCTTGAGAGAGCACGACAGCATATGCGGCGCTAGGAAAGTAATCGAGGAGAGCGAAGGAGAGGCGGGGCCCGAATGGCTCCACATATTCATAGATATGATGAGAGACACTATCCTCTTCCTTATAAAAACCGATGACAAGAGCAGGGAGTTCTATTACGAATGGTGGCGGAGATCTAAAGCTCCCATCTTGTGGAGAATCCTGTTGTACGCCATATCGGAAGATCCATCATGCTCGGACGACTACCGTATCGGGGTCATTCTAGACAACGGGTGGCTGACTAATCCGGTACTGCGAGTGGAAATTGTAAAGATCATCAGAAACTCGCTTCGAGCAACTTCTATATCTCTCAAGAAAATGGTCGTTGAAACCATCGAAGCCGAAGCAAACAAAGTGAACAAAGGATCGGAACATATTGCTGGCCTGAGATTAAATCCTGTCATCGAAGAGATGCTTTCAATCGTTGAAGAGTCGGCAGTCGACTCCCCCGAAATAAGAAGGCTGATCGAAGCGCTTGAAGAGAAAAACAACGATCCCACCAGACAGTAATACGATAGCGCACTAACTGCAGCTTGAAACAAAATCCGACGAAGTATGAGGCATCAACTCCAAGCACAATCTGATGCCTGAGTTCTTTGTCGACGAGAGCGATAGTGAGGGTGACCGTTATGATGTACCCAACAGTACTTTGCAGACAGCCTCGGAAATCCTGAAAACATTGAAATTGAGGAGTTGAAACGCTTGTTGTCTGACTTCCGAATTACTGCGGAATCGAACGCGAAGAATAATCAGCCCGGAGAATACTCCCCGGGCCGGCAATCGACTGAGAACAGCTAGGTCTTCTTGCCCTTGTCCATATAAGCGACAAGGATCATTGCGGCGCCGCCGATCCACTTGAAGATGACGTGCCAGACGGGCTCTACAACGGTCGAGATGTTTAGTGAAGCTAGCAGAGCCATGACCAGTACCACAACACCGGCGAGCATCAATACCGTTCTTGACATAATGATCACCCCTCCTGTTTACAGGTATCTGGTAAAATCTTGACTCCATCTGCTATCGTGATTTTATCACAACTTCGCGCAAGAAAGACCGTTTCCGTAGAGAACATCTCTCTTTCGCTTTCCGGATAACGATTATAGGTGCCCATTCACTTGTATCTGTCACTTTCAGTGCTAAGATCTAGATCAGAGTATGCCAAGAAGGCTCTTGCCATTTTTTGGAGGCGAATCATGGAAGAGACTATAGAATGGCTCCTTGAAGGTTCTGCATGGGTTGAGTACAAGACCAGACTGGATCTCCTTATTAAGGATAAAGAGAACGAAGATGTCATTGAATCACGAAAGAGAATGCTCCACTGTCCGGAGATAAAATCGTTGATCGCCGAGCTACAAGACTGGCCAGGCTCTGTCCTAACTAGCCACAAGAATGCCGGACATTTGATTCACAAATTGACATTTCTAGCCGATCTTGGGATAAGAAACGATGCTCCTGGAGTTGGAGAAATTATCGGGAAGATATTTCGGCATCGCTCTCCGCAAGGTCCTTTCCAGGTCCTCATGAATATCCCTTCGAAATTCGGCGGTTTGGGAACGGATCAGTTTGCATGGGCGCTTTGTGATGCTCCGGTAACACTTTATTCGCTAGCAAGAATGGGATTTCAAGAGGATGCACGAGTGCTGATGGCTGTAGAATACCTTGCAAAACTGGTAAGAGACAACGGCTGGCCATGTGCCGCATCACCAGAACTCGGAAGCTTTCGCGGACCTGGAAGAAAGGAAGATCCTTGTCCCTACGCCACTCTCATAATGACAAAGCTCCTTCTCGAAATCCCCGAGTTCAGAAAAAGCAGTAATGTCTCACTCGGTGTGGAGTCTCTTCTTTCGCTCTGGGAAAGGAGAATAGATTATCATCCATACATATTCTACATGGGTACCGACTTCTCGAAGTTGAAGTGTCCGGAAGTCTGGTTCGATATACTCCATGTACTCGATGTTGTCTCAAGGTCATCCACAAAAGTTAATGACCATCGCATCAATGAAATGATAGAAATAGTGGAGTCAAAACGTACCTCTTCTGGGAGATTCATACCCGAATCAGTCTGGATGGCCTGGAAGAACTGGGATTTCGGTCAAAAAAAGGAACCTTCTCGCTGGCTTACACTCAAGGTACTCAAGATACTCGGGAGGTACAGAGCTGGTGGCCCGGATTTCTCACGCATATTGACGGACAACGATGAGGGCGGCTCAGCCGTTTCCGTCTTCCTCAATTTCGGCGAAATTCACCCTTTTGCAGTCATCTTTCCTTAGCTTTTGTTTGTTCAGTTACGATCTTCAATCCCCTTGCGAAAACCACCTCTCTTGTATGACCACCCACGGTGAATCACCTCTCTTGCAAACCGGAAAAACCGACTAACCCTTGGTGCTATACTCAGACGTATGACTTCAAAGGAGGTGTAAGCATGTTCAGAAAGATCCTGATTGCGGTAATCGTTTTGTCATCGGTATTGGTCTTTTCTACTCAGTTCAAGCGTACGGTAGAGGACAAAATCGTAATCGAACCAGGTGGTAACGCGGTAATTACCCGTACTGAATATGTCCCATCCTCTGATCTGGCAAAAGTATACATTAAGCACAGTGAAGCCCTTTCCGATCGCGAAGTGCGTGAAGAGGTTTTCAGTAACTTCTATGACGAAATCTCCAAGGGCTACTTCTTTCTCTACGCATCCGTACCTAACTTTGGAGACAGAGACATAGACATATCGGTCGATAAGAGTGGCAACTACAAGAGTGTTATTACTATGAAGGTAAGCGGGCTAATCAAGCAATCGAAGGAGTTCCCGGGAAGTTACGAGTTCTCGAGCAAGAATTTCTCTGAAGAGAAGATAATGCTCAAGTACTTCGAAGACCTGATAGACGGTAAAGCATTTGAAACTGCCTTCCTAGGCTCCTCCAAGAACTCGCTCGTTACTACAAAGACAACTATAATCGTTCTTCCGGAGGGATCGGAGATCTTCGAGTTACTATCCCCTCACGGCGACAAACCTCTAAAAGATTGGTCAATAGATCTGGGTGGGGGCACGAAGTTCAAGGCAAGTCTTACCTACGACAAAAATACGGTTACCATTAAGGAAGAGACCACTACCGGAGGCGGTTCGCCAAGCAACCTAGTAAAATCCGACAACGAAGATCTTATGGAGAAGCTGAGAGATTATGCTGCCTTCACCGTTGTTTTCAAGAGTTTGAAAACTCGGTCGTTGACCGAACCGAAACCTTATGACTTCAAAGAAGATTATTCCGGTTCGTGGAGCTTCTATGTTTCCCATACATTCTCGAACGAGTTCTCGTACCAAACCTTGACAGTCGAGCCCGGATTGACCGTCAGCTTAACATTCGGCGCATCACTTCTGTGGGAGCACGAATGGAAGAAAGTCAGCTGGTGGAAATACAAATACGTCTTGAAGAAATTCCAGACGACTGTAAGCTTAAGCCCTTCATTGACGCCGTTCATTGAGGTCTCATCCGGAGCGACGATCACAAAGAATTGGACAAAGAACATAACAACCAAGACCAAGTGGATAACCTTCTGGGTATCTTGTGTTCCGGTAACACTCGTCATGGAAGTCAAGTTCGATGCGAACGCTGAAGCTGGTATTTCCGGTGTAATAGGCTTCAATGCGTCGACAACACTCTCGGCAAACACAATGCTAACGGTCACGTATCAGAACGGTTGGAGCAAGAGCGTTTCGTACTCGGCAAACTACTCTGGCCTCCAATTCGACGCGAACGCAAAAGTGAATGCCTGGGCCAAAGGCTCTATCCCGCTAACTCTATCGGCATATGTCTACTATATCGCCGGTCCTTTTGTCCAGTTTGTTCCGTGGTTGAAAGGTGAAACCATTGCCTCGGCTGGAAGCACAACACAGGTAGGCTACAAAGTTACGGCAGGGTTCGACGTAAATGGCGGAGTGCACATGGCAGGCTGGTTGAAGGACCTCTGTGACGGGATTCCAGACGTAAGTTACACATTCTGGAACAAGAGCTGGACTATTGCCAATTCGACCATCACCTTCTAACTGAGAGTTGGCAAATAGGGGACATTCAAGATTCGAGAAGCGAAAGAGGCAGTACGCCGATGGTCTTTATTTCGCCAGTAACTCAACTTTGACAGCAACGAATCTGAAAGCAGCTAAACAAGGGGAAAAATGAAAAGAAAAACAGACGTACCACCACAGTGGTCACTTATGCAATCTCTTTGAGTAGATCCGGGGTCTTATTTTGAGTGCTTTGAAAGCGTCGTAAGCATTGCCGATGTCCTGGGGGTTTGTCGGGTTCAGTCTTCGTCCTCGCTCTTTCCCAGATCCTCGTCGAAACTGTAGAAGGTTTCGTCCCAGTAGTCGATCGGGCAGATCTCGTCTTCGGACTTGAATACATTCCCCGATCCAACGACCGTGCCGTTGAATTCTTCGCCCCCACACTCGCACTCGGTACATCTGTTGAGGTAAAGATCGAGTCCGTGCCAGATGTTGTCGTAGAAGAGGTTGTCTTTGAGTGTGGTTGTGGAAGATGAGTTTATCAGTATTCCGTTTTCGACGTTTTTCGTGACTATGTTTCCCACAAGAGAACCGGTTGCGTCTCCACCGAGCGAAACTCCTATCGTGTTTCCTGTGAATGTACAGTTCTGGATCTGGTACTTGATATCGTTGGTTAGGCTCATCCCTACTCCGTTTCTTTCGAATACGGAGTTCTCTGCAATCACTGTTGCGCTGCCATATGCGTAGATTCCTGCGAGTCTGGTTTCGAGATGATCTTCATTGTCCATTCCGAGATAGCAGGTTATATGTGAGTCGATTACTTCAAGGGTCATTCCGGTGCCGCTGAAAGAGATTCCGAATCTTCCGCCCGCAATGAAGGAGTCTACTATCTTGCCCGAGGATCTCGATACGTTGATTGCCGCGCCGCTCGAAATGACAGTGATGCTCTCGATCGAGAAATTTGCAGCGCCCCTGACAAATATCCCGAGATCCTTTCCTTCTTCGGGTGTTATTATAACCTCGTCTCTGGACGACCCTATAAGCTTGATCTCCTTGCTTACAGTCAGACCCTCTCTGTATGTTCCGGGGAGAATCATCACCGTATCTCCGGCCTTCGCGTCATCTATTGCTGCCTGTATGGTTGAGTACTGGCCGTCCGGGTCGCCGACCACCAAGATGCCGGCCGCGCCTTGTCCAAGGCTGATCGAGCTTATTACAAAGCATATTAGCAACACAAAGAGAAGCTTCTTCATGGTAACACCTCCGTCTACTTCTTATCTTTAGTCTAAACCATCCACATGAAATAAGAGAGAACTGTTACTAATAGGGTGTTAAGCATTGCTATCGAGGCGTGGGGTCTTCATCGAAGCGGTGTGTCGGAAAAGGGAATGAGTCCTTCCCGCGAGCCGATTTCGACAATGCAGGTGCTAGAATTTCTTGTCCTCTTCAATGCATGGATGAAGAAAGACTTTCGCTCCATTGTATTTGGGAGGAGAGCAGCGAACTGGAGATGGGGGTGCATCTCGCTCAGAACAGTCATCTGTGAGATCTAATGACATTACAGCGATAGGAGCTCTTCTCGTTGACTGGAACGCTTTGATGAGAGCATGGTTGCAGACGGGCATTCTTTCTAAAGCAAGGATCGAGATGAAACTTAAGCAAGGGACGAAAGTGAGAGGACAGGAGTTTCATGGAATGTGCTTCGGATGAAAGTTATTTTGCAGAGGGGGCGAAGAGATGAAAAAGATAATTCTGTCAATATTATCTTTGGTCGTTGTGTTGCTGTTGCTTTCGGGTTGTTTCATTTTAGGCCCGACGATCAAGGTGAGTGGACTTGTGAGCGATTTCGAGAAGTATTGGGAAGCGGAGAACTCTGTAGAGCTTGCGGGGCTGTACACAAATCCGGCCATAATAAACACGGCAACCAAATCGTACTCTCAGATCATCGATGCTTATTCAAGCAGATTTGAAGGAAGGAACGTCATTCACTTCGACAGGACGAGCAACGTTGACGTTGATTTCAACGAGGGAGTCACGGAAGCCAGAGTGGAATTCAGCGTAGAAATCAAATGGAATTCCGGACCGATTGACTACAGGACTTACATCTGGAGGATTAAGAACGAATCTGGCAAATGGCTCATTTCCAGATCCAACGAGTATTGATTTCGGCTTTCAAGAGAAACGTCCTTCTATAAGAGCCGCTTAACGCTGGAAAGAGCAAAATACGTTAACCGTCAGCGGTCCTCCGCTCTCCGATGGAGCCAGAGAAGACGCTTTGAGTTTTAGAAGAAGCTTCGCGCTAAGAGCCGTTATTGGTGATACGTAGTTGGTGGTTGGCCAAGAGCAAAGAGCTAAAGTTCCTATCGAGCAAAGAATGGTGGAATCTGGTTTGTCAAAACCAGCTCAGTTCGTCGGCCTGACAATTTCCTGGTCTGGGTGTGCCATGCTTAGGCAATATGACCTTGACCAAGAACAAAGAACAGATCCTCGCTCTGCTCTGGAACGAAGAACAGATCTTTCCTCTTGGACACCCAACGGAGAACTTCTTCTCTTCCAAGCGATAAGCGAACAGCGGTTCTTTGGAGCGTTCACCGGCTTTTAGCCCGCGAAGCGGACATTGCGTCCTGGCGCGATCTTTGCCAGCATTGCGACTTGGGATGTTCTTCCCAGCCTTGCGTCCGCCGATGCTTTCCGGCGCCTTGCGTCTTATTTCGCTCTTTCCTACAACCAACCTCTAGCCTCGTTTTTTGTTCTCACAACTCACAACTTGCAACCGATCCTTTGCTCTTTCCAGCGCACAGCGTCTTCTAGCAAGCGGATCTTTCAGCGTTCAGCGAAAAGCGGCTCTTACATTCGAGATCCCGATCAGTTGCATATCGGGATGACAAATGTTCTTTTTCGTGATTCTTACATGATCCCGGTCAGAATCTTGGTCTTCCCGTGAGCACAGCGAACATCTCGATTTTGGGGATTCTCCCCCTATATACAGTTTCATATTGCCCCTCGCTGGATTTCATTTCTTTGTTGTGAAGCTCCATATTGGGCCGGCTACGCCAGACGACCCCTCGTTTCTTGCAACTATCTTCCAGTAGTATGTTGTGTTGGGCGAGAGACCGCTCTTGGTATAGCTGTTGGTAGTTCGATTCGATATGAAAAGAGTGGGATTGTGAGCTGTAGAGAGGTAGAGATCATATAGTACCGGATCTCCGTCGGGGTCTCCGCCTTCCCAGGACAGGGTCACCTCGAAGTTCGTATCCTTTGCACCATTTGCCGGGAAAGGACTTGACGGGACGTTGGGGAACGACTTGACCGTTATCGTGAATGTCTTGTCAGTAGACAATCCCTTTTCATCCTCCGCCCTTACTATCACTGTGATGTTGCCGAGAGGCCCGCTGACTGTCCACTCGTAAAGGCTCCCTGTAACGGTTCCTGGTCCTCCTATTAGCTTGTACGATATAAGATGACCGTCCGGGTCTGAGCTGTACTCGGCAAGGTTGATCTGAAAGTGCTCTCCAATATTCTTGACAATCGTTTCTATAACTCCCCACTCTGGCTTGCCATTCTTGATAGGACAGCCTGTAAGAAAGAAAAAAACAAGTGCCAAAACCACTATCAGGCGAACATTCTTCATCTCATTCTCCTCCACGATCCGAATTAGGAGATGAAATCAATAGTTCGTCCGAAAAGTGAGTACTTATCTGCCAAACATCTCCCTATTGATTCTAGAACGGAGCTGGTCGATTCAGTCTCTAGCGGCCAGAGTCTCTTCTTGAGAATTCTTCGGAAAAGAGTGCGAACACTTCTTTGTTCGTTTCTGTACGTCTCCATGTGTGGTATAAACGGAGTAGCGGGAGTCGTAGTGCGTGACAACAGAACTATTCGGTTGTCTGATAATCGTATCATGCGGATAATGATGATTGGTCTCTTCGTGATTAAAAGTCGCTGGTGATATAATTATGGTGCAAATATCTTAACGTCTAAATAGGATAGGTGGAGGTGTTTTATGCTTAAGAAAGGGTTGTTACTGGGTGTTTTTGTGGTTCTGTCAGCTTTGATGCTTGCCGGAATCGTTGGTGCAGTAGCCGAGATTGATAAGTACGGTAACGTTCATACGAATATTCCGATGGAAGCAGTTGTTTATGCCGCCATTGAAGCTGGAGATCTTGTTTACGTGACTATGGGCACTACAACGATCATGGTTCCATTCGTAACTACATACGGCGATGTCGACAGGGGACAGCCGCTGGCAAGGTATTCCGGCGACCATGTTCTTCTTGCCATCAACTATGGCAATTTCGCTCAGACGTACGGACTTGCCGTTGGAGATCTTCTTAATATGGGGCTTATCGAGAAGGGGGCCTATAGGGACGAATTGGAGATCAGACACCTTGTAAGAACGGATGTAAGGGATGATTATGCTAGCGATGAGATCTTTGCAAACTTCAGGGAAGTAACGATGGGAGAGATCGCACCCGGTAAGCTATACAGATGTTCCCATCCTTCAATCAGCGATCCCAGGTCGCCTTACGCATCGGCCCTAATAGAGCAAGCGGGAATCAGGACTGTAATCAATCTCTCCGATTCAGACGAAGAGCTTGCATCGAACTGGGAGTACTCGGAGTATTACAAGGCAATCGGTGAAGCCGGAAACCTGATAAACCTAAATATGGGAGTAGATCCTCTTGCTGAAGATTTCGCGAAGAAACTTGGAGAGGGCCTGAGGTTCATGATCTCTCACGAGCCGCCGTATCTTATCCACTGCGTTGAAGGCAAGGACAGGGCCGGAATCGCCTCCGCTCTGCTTGGAGCGATTATGAACGCAAAGACCAACGAGATCTACGCGGACTATGTCAAATCCTATGAGAACTACTACAATGTGAAGCAGGGAACGGCAGCCTACGATGCAGTGAAGAAGATTATCGCCGATCTCTTTGTTCTTATGAACAATGGCAATCCAGTTGACGATGTCAACGTCAAGAGCGTTGCGCTTGACTACCTGACGAAGAGGGCCGGTCTCACTTACACAGAGATCGCCGCTATTCAAGATATTCTAAGATAATCGGATACTGAAGGTGTTATTATCAAGAGGCGGTGTTGAGCCGCCTCTTTTGATAGGATTTTGGTGGTGGCTGTATGTGGGATGCGTTGAATGAATTTGAGCTTTCGTTAATGAATTCGCTGAACTCGGCAATATCTGGAGAGGTAATGGATCTGTTCCTTTCTTTTATGCTGTTTCTCGAAAGGGGGGCCCTCGTATGGATACTACTGACGGTCCTTCTCCTCTTCGACAAGAGGTTCCGCAGGGCCGGCTACATGACTTCGCTTGGGCTAGCGATAAGTCTGCTTGTTGCCTTCGTTATCCTTAAGCCCATCTTCGGGAGGTTGAGGCCACTCGAGTTCATCGAGGGGTACGCGATAATCTTTCCGACTCCCGAAACTTACTCATTCCCATCTTCTCCGGTTACTATTGCATTTGCCTACACAGCCGTTCTCTGGAACAACGTCAAGATGCTCAGAGTTCCCCTTGTCCTTCTCTCTGCTTTCATAGCGCTTGCCGAAATATACGTCTATTTCAGTTACTTCTCGGACGTTATCACCGGGATTGTACTCGGAGCGCTATGCGGCATCATTACCGTCCGGCTTTTCGAGAAGTATACAATTATCAAACCTGAGAATAACGACAAATCCGGAAACTTGCAGTAGTCACTCCACTCTTTCATCGATGCTTACCATTCGACTATGGCTCTAAATAGGTCATTGTCGCCTGGAGCCAATCTCATCAGAGTGCCATGAAAGGTAAAAGCACAGGAAACGGCGACAACCTTGCCTCCGTTAACACTGGAAGCGGCGACGAGCGGAATCGGGGCTGGCGCCTGTAAAACAGGAACCTGTTCCTCCCCGGCCGGAATATACGTTGTGAAAATCGCTGTCGTTTCTGCCCACATTACAACAGAAGCATTGTCCCTCCACGGTTAGCTTCGTTGAGTTCATCATCGCGATTTTCTGTGAAAGCGAAGAAGAAGAAATAGAATGAGCGGCGAAGTTGTCTGAGGGTATCATGAGTTTGTTTCCGCCGAGGTTATTGACGGTATCCGTTACAAGCCCCCATACGAAGCTTTGCCGGTGCCGAGATGGACTTCAAGACCGCTCCGGCAATAATCGACGCCCTTGTAAAACGAGCGAAGATTGGGTTTATGGGATTCACTCTTGCCGATGATAAGTATCTCTCCAGCATACGCTGGTGGATGAAGAACATGCGAGACTGGGAGATAGAGAAAGACTGGATAGTGCCTACCTACGGCACGATTCACTCAGTCGCAACGACAATAAGGGCATTCACAGAAGAGGGAGACGGCGTTATCGTACAGCCTCCTGTCTACAACAGGTATGAACAGGCAGTCAGAAGGACGAATCGAGAGATAGTAAGCAATCCTCTGATCTACAAAGACGGAAAGTACTCGATGGATTTCGACGACCTTGAGAGATGCATGAAGGTTGATAAGAACAGGCTTTTCGTATTGTGCAATCCTCACAACCCCATTGCGAAAGTGTGGCGGCCTTCAGATCTAGAGATAATCTCCTCACTTGCTCAAAGATATAACGTCCTTGTCTTCAGTGACGAGATATTCGGAGAGATAACCTTCAACGGCAATTCGGCAGTTCCTTACGCTAAGGTCGCTGGAAACGAAAGCCACTCGATAGTTGCGACCTCGCTGGGAAAGGTCTTCAATTTCACGGGCGTTAACAATGCAAATATGATTATCCCCGATTCCGAAACAAGAGATAAGTTCAGGGTTCAGCGGGATGCCGATCATTACGGAAGCATTGATCCTTTGACCCACGCGGCGGTATGTGCCGGATACGGACCGAAAGGCTCTGACTGGGTACGGGAGATGAAGAAATATGTTGCTGAGAACATAAACATGATCAGGAATTTCTTTAGAAGCAACATTCCAGATGTTAGAGCATCCGAAGTAGAAGGGTCCTTCGTGATATGGATAGATTGGCGTGGCCTTCGGTTAGATGATGACGAGCTGCAATCCTTTCTGCTTAATGAGGCATACCTCGACCTAGACCGTGGTATAAACTATGGAATAGGGGGAAAGGGATTCACACGGATGAACGTTGCTGCACCTAGAGGCAAGATAGAGGAATCACTAGGTTACCTTTTCGATGCAGCTGCAAGACGCGGATACGCATTATCTGAGACTTATAACAGGTGGAGGTGAAGACTAATTCTTATGAAGAAACTGATTGAAGACTACTTCGAGCAAAACAAAGGACTCATGATAAGAGACATTATGAGACTGGTAAGAATAAAGAGCGACAGGGAAGAAGCGAAAGAGGGTAGACCGTATGGCGATGGACCGGCGGAAGTACTGGCTGCAGCTCTGGAAATGGCATCGAAAATGGGTTTTAAAACCAAAAACTACGACAACTACGTTGGTGCTGTCGATTTCAATGAACTTGAAAACAAGCTGGACATCCTGGCCCATCTCGATGTAGTACCTGGGGGAGACGGCTGGTCTGTTACGGAGCCTTTCGACCCAGTCGTCAAGGACGGAAAGCTTTACGGTCGCGGAACGATCGACGACAAAGGTCCTGCAGTAGCTGCTCTATACGCCATGAAGGCTGTAAGGGATCTTGACATCCCCCTGAAAGCCGGCGTCAGACTTATTTTAGGAACAGATGAGGAGTGTGGATCATCCGACATACGCTACTACTATGGAATCGAAAAGGAGGCTCCTGTGACCTTCTCGCCGGATGCGAGTTTCCCGGTTGTGAATATAGAAAAGGGAGGGCTCCAGGGAAAGTTCGAATCCAGGTTTGAAGAGTCAACCGAGACTCCAAGGGTCGTAAGCTTCAAGGCAGGCATCAAGAGCAATGTCGTTCCCGGAGAAGCATCTGCGGTGGTCGAAGGAATCGATCCTGAAGAGATCAGAGATTACTGTGATGCCGTAAGCGAACTGAGTGGCATCTCGTTCAACTTAACCACTGAGGGGGAAAAGACTTCAATCACGGCTAAAGGACTTCAAGGCCATGCTTCGACTCCAGATAAGGGGATAAATGCTTTGACGGGTTTGCTGGAGGTCATCTCAAGACTCCCGGTTTCTCATAGTACCGGCTTTGAACGGCTGAAAGCTCTGAACTCAGTATTTCCTCACGGAGATTGGCTAGGTGAGGCTGCTGGCGTTGCGATGAGCGATGAACTCTCCGGCAAGCTTACAATAAGCCTTAATATGATGGATTACGATGGTTCAAGCCTCAACGGGACTTTCGATTGCAGGGCTCCTTTATGCGCAATGAAAGAGAACCTCCTTGACGTAATTAAGGCAAAACTGGCCGAGTATGGCATAGTTCTGCAAAACGATGATATAAAACCTCCTCACCACGTTCCAGGTGACTCGGAATTCGTCAAGACACTTCTTAGATGTTACGAAAGCTACACCGGAAAGAAGGGATACTGCATCTCGATGGGAGGTGGAACGTACGTTCATCGACTGAAGAACGGTGTGGCATTTGGTTGTACTATGCCTGGAAGCGAGAACAATATGCACGGCCCCGATGAATTTGCAGTGATTGAAGATCTGCTGACCAGTGCGAAGATATTCACACAGGCGATAATCGAGCTTTGCGGGTGAAGAGCAAAGGATCGGTTCCAAGTTGCAAGTTGTGAGAACAAAAAACGAGGTTAGAGGTTGGCTGCAGGAAAGAGCGGAATAAGACGCAAGGCTGGCTTCGCCAGGAAGTGATGCTGCTTCGCAGGAGGCCTTCTCAGGTCCACCGTCAGCGGTTCTCCGTCCTTAGAGAAGACCAAGACCAAGAGCAGAAGTAATGCTGCTTCGCAGGAGGCCTTCTCAGGTCCACCGTCAGCGGTTCTCCGTCCTTAGAGAAGACCAAGACCAAGAGCAGAAGTAATGCTGCTGCGCAGTAATTGATGCCGCTTTCAGCGGGAGAAATTCAGAAGCCAGTCTTTGCTTCGCAAAGCCCAGTTCCGACTTCGCCGGGCGGAAGAGCCTAGTATAGGAACGGGTTAAGAAATTCGGGTTCTTAGGGGCGGTTTATCAGAAACGGGTTATGAAGATCGGGTGTATTAAGTGCAAAGGCTAGTTCCGGCTTCGTGGGCTAAGATCCGCTGAAAGCTAGGCGAGAGAGATCGATGAGACGAAACCCAGATCCCGTGCAAAACCATCACGGGATGACCCTGAACAGGAGCATCTCAGGGCAGGCTAAGTGAGTGGATTTAAGGGAAGGTTCTACGTGGATGACAGTCTTTTCTTGCTTTTCGTCATTCTGACGAAGGTCCTGGTCAGAATCTCGATCCACGCGGCGAAAAACGCGAACACTTGCAAGTTGCAAGTTGTAAGGGAAAGCAAAAGGCCGGGGTTGGGGGTAGCGGGTTCGTGGTAGGAAAGAGCAAGAGAACCTGAGGACCGTGACGGACAACGTTGTTTTGAACAGCGTTCAGCGGGTTCTTGTTCTTAAGCGCGCAGCGGCTCTTTCGAAGGACGAGTTCATGATCTGAGGAGAATAACCAGGGACGTCTCTGGCTTCAGCATTACGGAATCTTGGACCAATAACGAAGAACCTGGACGCACAGCATCGGAACAAACAGCCGCTCTTCCAAGAACAGCTTCTAATGCTCTTACCAGACCCTATACCCCCCGCTTCGCCCCTTGGCTGTGGCCTACGCTTATGGAGATTGTGCGGATAGATGAATTCTCATTCTTGAAACACTACATGATATTTGCTAGAAAACAATCTCAACGCATTAGATACCTGGAATTCCAAGGATTACAGAGGAGATATGGGAGTTTTCGAACAAGTTATGAGTATCGTTATGTAAGGCTGTTATAATCGCTGAAACAGTTACTGATGAGTGACTGAACTTGAGCTTGATATATCGTTTCGCGGCATTATACTATTCTTAGCATTGCTTCGCGGTCCGTGGGTGGAATCAATTTTGGAGATTTATGATTTCTTTTATTATTACAGCACCTTACAAAGAGGAGGGATATCATGTTGAGGAGTAAGTTCGTATTGATTGCGCTGATTCTGGTTTGTGTTCTATCCTTTGCAACCTTCAAAGATATCGCGGGCAGTCCGTATTCTGCTGCGATCGAAAAACTTCATGCCTCGGGAATAGTTGAGGCATTTGATGGGTATTTCTATCCAGCTGAGGCTCTTTCAAGAGCTGACGCGGCCGAGTGGATTGTCAAGACATTCAAATTGTCAACGATTCATTCGATGAAGATCGAAGAAGAGGTTGAGAAGAAGTTCGTCTACACCGATCCACTTGGTGTTATTGATGAGGCTTTCGTTGTTCCGTCTGCCAAAGATATCGTCGATATCGAAGGAGAGGAATACATCGAGGGGCTTATAAAGATCCGTGCAGAAGAGGTGGTCAACGGAGAATATAGGCCGTTTGAACCAATAACCGCAGCTGAATTCGGACTTGCTGTAGCAAAGGTTCTTTTCGGAGTAGATGAGCCTGTAGATTATGAAGCAAAACTTAGAGAGCTAGTTTACGCACCTGCCGAGCTGCTTTCTCTTGACAGACCACTGAGAAGAGAGGAAGCTGCGCAAATCCTTTCCAACTTCGTAGAAAACCCAGACTTCACGATTATCACCATTCTGGCGACCGCAGATATTCATGGTCACATCGAGCCATACTTCCCCAGTGGGGCGAAATATCCCGTCGGAGCGGTTGAGAAAATGGCATACTTTGTCAACACCGAACGCGCAATGCAGCCCAACCTTCTCCTTCTCGACGTAGGAGATGCTCCCTATAACACAAATGTTGCCAATCTTTTCGAAGGTGAACCTGTAATAAAGATAATGAACATGATGGGTTACGATGCGATGGTACTCGGCAACCACGACTTCGATTTCCCATTCAACGTTATGGAAAGAAATAGCCAGCTTGCGAATTTCCCATTCCTTGGCGCCAATACTTTATACCTGGGAGAATCCCCATACTTTCTTGAGCCATACATAATCAAGGAGATTGCGGGTCTCAAGATAGCGATTGTGGGGCTTACCGATGACAGCAGCGCCTGGTATACACACCCCAGAAATGTTGCCGGAATAACATTTGAAGAGCAGTATTCGGCCGCGCAGAGAGTCCTGGATGAAGTGTCTCCCCAGGTAGATCTGGTTTTCGCCCTTGCACACTTGCATGGTGGAAACAGAGTACTACCGATAAAGGTCTCCGGATACGATCTGATATTTGAAGGCGGAAGAGACGTTGTCGCTTTCCCGGAGAAGATAAACGGAAGCTGGGTAATCTCTTCAGGTAAACATGCAGAGCTGATCTCAAAGACTAATCTAAATATCTACAGAGGCGAGGTAATCGGAATCAACTTTGCTCACGTCTTCATGAGCCAAAATCTGCCGCAGGATGAGGCCGTGGTTGAAGTGGTAGAGAGTTATGTCTCGCAGCTCGACGATAGGCTCGGTACAGTAATTGGAAGGACCGAAGTCGATCTCGATGGAGAACGAGGAACTGTGCGCCTCAAAGAATCCAATCTGGCCAACGCTATAGCCGACAGTCTGAGAGAGATGACGGGGACTGATTTCGCAATCCAGAACGGAGGCGGAGTTCGAGCAAGTGTTCCCGCGGGAGATATAACAATAAAGGACGTATATACCGTTCTCCCCTTCGACAACCTCGTAGTTGCCGTAAAGGCAACGGGAAAACAGATATGGGACATCCTTGAACACGGCATTTCGGCCTACCCGGCCGCCGCCGGTCAGTTCTTACAGGTATCGGGGCTTGAATACACATTCGACGCTTCTAAACCACCGTATGAGCGATTGATATCCGTGACATCCAACGGCGTACCTCTCGACCTCGAAAAGACCTATACCCTTACGGCTAACGACTTCCTCACGGGCGGAGGAGACAAGTTCACAATGTTCCTCGAAATGGAGAAGACTATTGTGACAAAGTCTTTCCTGAGAGACGCCTTCGCGGAATACGTTGAAAGGCATGGAACGATCGCTCCTGTGAATGAGGGAAGAATAGTAATAATTAATCCTGCCAATTGATCTGAATCACTAGATGAAGCGGAGAGGGAAACCTCTCCGCTTATTCTGCCCAACAAAGCCCATATGAACCTATTCCACTGTGGAAGACTTATCACGTAGCTCTTTCGCTGTCATAAATTCTTTCAGGCAATTCGCGGATGAAATGAGTCTTTGAATTCCTGCATATTAATCCTGCAAAGGTCACAGGAAAGGTATGCTAAGTCAACAATGAGATCCCTTTTACTATTTCGACTGCCACAAAAAGAGCGATACTCGCCTCAAATTCATCCAGAGGATGGAGTGCTCTATAATTGGAAGGTCATTCCAGATGATGAATCTAGGGGGTGAACATGAGAAAAGAAACTGGATTTTTGATACTAACATTCTTCATGCTTGCAGCTCTTTTAACTTCCCCTATGACGTTGTTTGCAAGTCAGATAGAGATAATTCGTGATTACTGGGGAGTTGCCCACGTCTATGCAGATACGGATTCGGAGCTCTTTTTTGGAGCAGGTTATGCAACGGCAGAAGACCGAATGTTCCAAATGGAGCTCTCACGCAGAAAAGTCTCGGGAAAGCTGTCAGAGATCTACGGCAAGGACTGGCTAGAGTCGGACAAGCTTATGCGTACGCTCGGGCTTTACAAACACGCGCAAGAGATCGCCAATCATCTGGACGGTGAGACGAAGTCTATACTCGAAGCCTATGCTGAAGGAGTAAACTACTATCTTGAGACTAATCTCGATAACCTGAATCCTGTCTTCGATGAGATTGGAATCGTCCCGGATCCATGGACGGTTGCCGATAGTATTGCTGTGTGGATGCGCCTATCAGAGAGATTCGATCGGTCGTGGCAAAACGAAGTCACGGCCCTTCGAAACTACGAGCAGCGGTTGCGGAGCGGCGTAACTCAAGACCCGATCGTTACAGACAATTCAGCTGCGATTGTAACTGAATCCGACTTCCTTCGAACCGACCCCGACGCATACCGACGGCTTATGGAAAGCGAACAGCACGAATCAAGTGAATGGATGGAATGGGACTCATTGAAGGCCAGCCACGCATGGACGGTATCGGGAAGCAAGACTCTCACAGGGAGTCCTCTCCTTGAGAGCGACCCGCAGATTGCCGTTACTCTTCCTTCTCTCTGGTATGAAATACACCTCAGCGGCGGCAACTACAATGTGAGAGGAATCTGTGTTGCAGGTTCGCCTGGCTTTCTCATTGGCTGGAACGAAGACCTTGCATGGGGTGCAACCGCGCTCGGTTCTGACAATGGAGACCTCTTTCAGGAGAAACTAAGTGAAGATAGATCCGAATTTCTCTTCAAAGATGTCTGGTATCCTGTGCAGTCTACCACAGAGGTCATTTACGTTCGTGATGAAGAACCGGTTGAAATCACAGTTAGTAAGACTATTCATGGTCCCCTCGTAGACTTGTTTCTAAAAGGAGCAGGGCGTGCAGAAAACTTCTCACTGAAATACGTTGCTATTGACGAGATGAAGACACCGATAACGGGTATGTTATCCATGATGAGATCAAGGAACTGGGAAGAATTCACCGGCGGATTGAGCGATTACATGTTCCCTGGGATACATGTTGTGTATGCCGACGTGTCGGGAAATATCGGATACCATACGGCTGCGGCAATTCCGATCCGTTCCGGAAGACTTGGCCTTCCCCAGATAGGCTGGACGGGCAACAAGGAATGGATTGGATACGTGCCCTTTGAAGATCTTCCCCATGTTTTGAATCCGTCTTTGGGGTTCGTTGCCAGCGCAAATCACCTGCCCGTTGGCGACTGGTATCCGTATTCCCTAACGATAGGCACCGGAGGGACCGGACATAACCCTAGAAGCATGAGACTTTACGAGCTTCTCGATAATCAAAATGACTTCACTTTTTCAAGCTTTTCTGAAATACATCGAGATAATGTTTCGTCAATAGCCCGAGACTTTCTCGATCTGGCAGACCTCTTGCTTCAAAGGAATCTGTTGTCTCAAAGCTCATCGAGGCTTCTAAACGTTTTCAGTGATTGGGACTATCGCCTGGTTGAGAACAGCGGGGCAGCAGATATTGCTGAGACTCTTGTCCAAACAATGCATCGCAGTTTGAGGGTCGATTCTTCTACTGCCACTCTAGCCTCAAAATACGGCGGAGGCCATGCGGGAAACATTTTTCTCCTTCGTTCCGTCTTGAGCGAAAATGAGATCTACGGCATGCTGACGGATGAGGAGGAACTCGCGGTTTGGGTCAATCAGGTTATTGAGACTGCAACAGCCAACATCCGAGAAGGCACTTCTCAAGTCAGATCACTAGTGATGGTCTATCAGGCTAATTTAGAGGGTTTTCCCTCAATACTTCCGAATGCAAATAGAATCATGCCGTCTCTCACGACAACCTCAGCAAATACCATCTGGTCTCAGCTGGGAAATTCTTATACTCAGGTAGTGGACCTTTCGAACATCGACAACTCTCGAGCGTTTCTGCCGCCCGGGATATCCGAAGATCCGAGAAGTCCTCATTTCTTTGATCAGGTAGCGTTGTGGGTCGCTGGAGAAACCCGCCCCGCTCCCTTAAGTCGAGAAGAAGTCATGAAATATGCGGAATTCGTTAGAATATTACCTTCTTCAGTTACCGAAAAATCAGATAAGGTTGGAGCTGAGTGACCTTGGAAAATCGAACTTGCTATTCAATAAGTCTTAATGGGCTCACAAACTACCTTGACGGGCTGAATATACAGCATAGAGCGCTTGAAAAAGTAATGGCGGGAAAAGCGGACTGCATACTGATTCTTCTTGAACACGAACCGGTGCTGACTATAGGTAGGTCGGGAGGAAGAGAGAATCTTCTGGTTGACGAGAGTGAGCTCAAACGCCTGGGGGTCGCGCTCCAAGACACCGACAGGGGAGGTAATATAACCTATCACGGCCCGGGTCAGCTTGTTGCATATCCGATTCTGAATCTTGGAAAATGGAAGAAGAATCTTCCCTGGTACGTGAATTCTCTTGAAGAGGTAGTAATAACGTTGTTGCAAGATTACGGTATAGAAGCAGGAAGAAAACCGGAATACAGGGGCGTATGGGTCAAAGAGGAGAAGATAGCCGCCGTCGGTATAGCGGTAAAGAGATGGTACACAATGCACGGATTTGCTCTGAATGTTCAGGTGAACAAAGGTCACTTCAAACTGATAAATCCATGCGGAATAAAGGACTATGCAGTTGTTTCGATGGATGATCTTACAGTCAGTTTTGACTTCCGAGAGATCATTGAGAAAGTGAAAGAGAAGTTCGCACTTATCTTTGAAAGCAAGATAGTGGAGATTTCGAGAGAATGTCTGGAGAGTGTTCAAAGTGATAGAGAAACCAAAATGGCTTAAGGAAAAGCTTAACACTGACAGAAGTAAACTGAGTGACATAAAAGTCATGTTGCGAAGCCTACGGCTTCACACCGTTTGCGAAGAAGCGAGGTGTCCCAATGTAGGTGAGTGTTTCGCTTCCAGAACCGCAACCTTCATGATACTAGGCAACGTATGCACAAGGCGCTGTCGATTCTGCGCCGTTTCGAAAGGAATACCCGGCTCTCCAGACCCAAAGGAGCCGGAGAACATTTCTAACGCCGTTCATATTCTTCAACTGAGGCACGCTGTAATCACCTCGGTTACAAGGGACGATCTGGATGATGGTGGCGCTTCTCAGTTTGTCGATGTGGTCCGTGAATTGAGAAAGAACTGTCCTGATACGACCGTAGAGCTACTGATCCCTGATCTGAATGGTAACTGGAAGGCACTAGAAAAAATCGTCAGAGAGCATCCGGACGTGCTGAATCACAACGTGGAGACGGTACCTTCCTTGTACGACAAGGTCAGACCCGGAGCGGCTTATGGCCGCTCAATTGAGCTTCTGAGAAGAGTAAAGGAAATCGATTCTACAATAGTAACCAAGTCTGGAATAATAGTTGGACTGGGCGAAAACGAAGAGGAAGTTAGATACGTAATAGACGACCTGCTTGATGCCGGCTGCAGCATGTTGACGATTGGGCAGTACCTTCAGCCCTCTCATGAACACCTACCGGTCGTCGATTACGTTACGCCGGAGAAGTTTGAAAGTTTCAAGACCTTCGCTCTGGAAATGGGGTTCTTGTTCGTGGCATCTGGTCCTCTCGTTCGAAGCTCTTATCATGCCGCAATGGGTTTCTCTAGTTTGCGGTAGCGAGACGTTCATCGGACGTACTGTATTGAGAAAACTCCTTCTCTCAAGCTTCCTGTTCACAATTCATTAGGAGGAAGGAGAGCTTGCTATTTTGTTATCCTCCAAATATACTTTCTTAAGGGGCGCCGTGATACGATTTTCTTAAGATGTTTTTTGCGAGCTAATTGCTGGAAGCACATGCAGGATTTTGGAAGCTTTCTCCTCCTGTCTGCTTTAAGGAGTAGTGATTGTGGATACGTTTTGTATAACAAGTGCGGATCAAATAAGAGAACTTTGGTCAAAGACCTACAACACCGAAGGGAAACCGGACTGGTCTCACATTCTTCCTTACTACGACGACAACATTCTCTTTAAAGACACGATCCAGGAAATCCGGGGGATCGAAGAATTCAAGAAAATGACAGAAAGACTCGCCGAGAGATCTAAAGAGCTGAAGATGGCTGTTCTAAGAGTCATTAAGGAAGATAAAGTTGTCTTTGTCGAATGGGAGATGACGATACTCTTCAAGAAAACGAGGACTTCCGTGATTTACGGTGCGAGCCGTCTATCTATTAGTGAAGAGGGAAAGATAATTGAGCAGCGAGATTACTATGACCTTTGGGGTACTATCTTCGACAACATACCCTCATTCAGAAAGCCTTACAGGCGTTTCATGAAAAAACACTTCGGGTAGGTGCTGTATATGGAGAGAGGCAGGAACCCCATCCGCAAATACTGGAAACAATACAAGTGGTCAAACATTCGCGCGATGATAAAGAACAACAAGTCTGATCCAAAGATTTGCAGTGATGATTTCGAGGATCGCCTGGTGGTTGTTACCGGAGGCACTTCGGGTATTGGATACTATACATGCAGGAAGTATGCCAGCCATGGGGCAAGGATCCTTTCCATAAACCGAAACAAAGAGAAATCGGAAAGCCTGTGCGAAGAGCTCAGACGGGACTTCGGAGTTGAACCTTCATATATGATAGCCGATTTCAGCAGCCTAGAAGACAGCAAGAGGGTTGGGGAAGAGCTATCTAAGATTGGAGATCCCATAGATGTCCTCATACACAATGCCGGAGTCTTCCTTAAGCAAAAGGAACTGACTGTCGACGGCCTTGAAACTACATTTGCCGTGAACTATCTCTCTTCTTTCGTTATAAACTACATCTTAAGAGACAAGCTTAAGGCACAGGAGAAGTCGCGGGTATTACTTGTGAATTCAGAAGGTCATCGCTTTGCTGTGTGGGGAATTAAGACAGATGAACTTAACTGGCAGAAGAGACACTACAGTGGCCTTAAAGCCTACGGTTTCGCTAAGACCGCCCAACTTCTCAGTATGAAAATATTCAACGAATACTTCAAGGGGAGTGGTGTAACAATCAACGCTATGCACCCCGGTGCAGTTAGAACGGGTACAGGAAAAGAAAACGGGGCATTTTACAAATGGTACAAGAAAAATTTCGTCGACAGATTTTCCCGCTCACCGGAGATTTCAGCTGAATCTCTTTACTATCTGGGTGTTTCACGCGATTTAGAAGGCATAAGTGGAAGATTCTTCAATTTGACTACCGAGGAGATTCCAGCCCCGCCGGCCCTTGATACCGAAACAGCTGAAGAACTCTGGCAGGAAAGCCTGCGGATAGGGGGCCTCAATCATGGAGACCTATGACGTTATAGTCGTTGGCGGAGGAATAGCTGGAATGACCAGCGCCGCATATATCGCAAAAGCAGGGGCCAAAGTCCTCCTGCTGGAAAAGAACGAGAAGTGTGGTGGTCTGATCAACTCTTTCTGGAGGGATGGGTTTCAATTTGACGGAGGAGTTAGAGCACTTGAAAGCGCCGGTATCATTCTGCCGATGCTCAGGGAACTCGGAATAGAAATCGAAATAGTCAAGAGTCCCGTATCGGTGGGAATTGAAGACACTGTCATACGTGTGACCTCAAAGGAGAGTCTTAAGGAGTATTCAGATCTTCTGAGGAAGATGTATCCCGGAAGCGATGAAGAGATCGAGAGAGTGATTTCATTCATCAAGAGGATCATGAAGGATATGGAGATCCTTTACGGAGTCGATAATCCTCTTTTCATGGACTTCAAGAACAACAAATCATATTTTTTGAAAGTATACTTCCCGTGGCTCTTCAAGTTCCTCTTCACCCTCAGAAGAATCGGGAAATTCCAAATGCCCGTAGAGGATTTTCTTGAGAAGATTGTTGAAGATAGGTCTTTGAGAGACATAATAGACCAGCATTTCTTCAAGAACACCCCGACTTTTTTCGCCATGAGTTATTTCTACCTTTATCAGGATTACTTCTACCCAAAAGGTGGAGTTGGAACTATGGCCGAACGCGTAAGAGAAAAGATAGTCCAATTTGGCGGGGAAATCGAGACAGGTAGGGAAGTAACAGAGGTCAATGCTGGAAGAAAAGTAATCGTCGATACCGGTGGAAGATCCTACAAATACAGAAAACTAGTTTGGGCTGCCGACCTAAAGAAGCTTTACTCAATTGTGAAAACAGACAATCTGCCCGAAACCTCAGTAAAAACGCTTAACAAATTTAGGTCCGAGATTTCGAAGAAACACGGTACCGATTCTATTTTCAGCATCTTCATCGCGGTGGATGAACCTCCCGAAAAATTTGAAGCGATAGCCAGCGGTCACTTCTTCTATACTCCTTCGAGGAAAGGATTGGGAGAAATTCATCGCAGCGAAATGAAGGCTCTTCTGGAGAACTGGTCGAAGAGTTCGAAAGAGAAGGTTTTGAGCTGGCTGGACAGATTCTGCGAACTGAGCACTTACGAGATTTCGATCCCGGCGCTTAAAGACAAGAACCTGGCTCCTCAAGGAAAGACCGGCCTGATTGTAAGCACTCTCTTCGAATACGAGATCGTGAAAAGAGCGTATGAAGCCGGCTGGTACGAGGAGCTGAAAGGTGAGATCGAAAAAAGAATGATCGGAGTTCTCTCGAATTCAATCTATCCGATGCTGAAAGATAGGGTTGTCTTCGCATTTTCCAGCAGTCCGCTTTCAATAGAGAGTTATGTCGGCAGCTCAGAGGGATCGATCGTAGGCTGGTCGTTCGAAGAACCGATACCTGTGGTCTCCAGCATGATGAAAGTAAACAGCTCAGTCAAGACGCATATACCGGATGTTCTTCAGGCAGGCCAGTGGACTTACAGTCCTTCTGGCGTACCGATAAGCATACTTACGGGAAAGCTGGCGGCCGATTCCGTCATAAAGAACGTTAAGAACGCTCGATTTGAAGGCTAACGAGCTCTATGTATCTGTAGACCAGTGTTTTCGGTTTTCGAGCAAATCAACAATCGAACCCTTAAATAAGCAAATGATTGGCTCAATAATCGAGTATCGAAGGATAGAATATTACGAGTATCAACAGTTTGATTCCAGATAATTCCGAAAAGGGCACCGGACTAATTCTAGAATACCGGGACCAATACCTCTTTCATGTTTCCGGAAGGAAGCACCGAACAGAGCCGGGGGAAAGGTTCTTCGCAGGAATAGGCGGCCATTGTGAAGAAAACGAGAGCTTCATCCAGGCAGCAAAACGCGAAGCAGTCGAAGAGACAGGAAAGTCTGTAAAGGTAAGTAACTCGGCAAGAACCGATCTAGTGGATTCCGATGGAAGGGTTCTCGACACTATTGTGCTCCCCACTCCAGCTCCAAGAATCATCTACAGGATGCTGGATCGGCGAGAAGATTTGCCTAAAGCGAAACCGTATGTTATAGCCTGCTTTGAAGCGGAATTCGTTGACGACTCGCCCTTCATACTTGATCCCGAAGAGGTTAGCGCGCTGATCGCTCTACCGAAAAGCATGCTTGTTAAAAGCCTTGAACGCAAGATAGGGCTTGATGACATACTCTCGTCAGGAGGAGAGATTGTCGCAGGTTACCTGGAAGCAAGCACAATGCTATTTCCGCTCGGAACGGCTGTGGCCCTCGCAAATCTTTTGAAAAGAGACAGCGAGAACGATCGGGAGGTAAGCCATGACGCGTGATGTATTAGTTCTAGGAAACTTCTTGCTTCGGGAGAAGTGTTCCCCGGTCAGTGACTTTCAGAGCGAGGAAACAACAAGACAGATCGTTATGCTGAAACAGACACTAGATGAATTCAGAAAGGATAATGGCTTCGGTAGAGGCATTGCGGCACCACAGATCGGCATCCTAAAGAGGATGATCGCTCTCAACTAGGACAGGAGAGTTTTGCCATTATTAACCCCCGAATTACTGGCGTAAGTGATTCTAGATTCACTATGTGGGACGACTGCATGTCCTTTCCACATCTGCTTATTAGGCTCGAGAGAAGTCTTTCGATAGATATCGTGTATGAAGATGAAAGGGGAATCGAACACGAGTGGAAGGGAGTCGATCAGGCAAAATCGGAGCTGCTTCAACATGAGATAGATCACCTTGATGGCATTCTCGCAATAGATCACGCATTGGATTCCAAAAGCATCATATACCGCTCGGAATACGAAAGGAATCGCGAATACTACGATCACCTTGTAGACTACAGTATCAAGCCGACAATTTAACACCAAGAAGCGGAATCAAGAAACGATATTCATTGCCTGAAGCCAGTGAAAAGCAATTAGAGTGTGCCCTTCTCGAGCGCTCTTCATTACCCATAAGTTACGGAGCTAAATAGAAATCATATTATGCTTCTTCTCCATTGGTAGTATATGCTGTATTTGGCTCCTGATGATCCTGATCTTAAGTCCTCCCTTGAGGGAGCTCATCATTACCCACAAGTATTGGAGAAAATGCAAGAGAAGTGATAGATTAAGAGGATAGATCGATCAATATTGTGAATACTTCTTTTTATGGGGTATGGAGGTGATAATAGAGAGATTCCATTACACACTAAAGAGTGGATGCAAGGTAGAGAACCTTCAGCTGGAGGAGAGGAAAAGACTAGAGGTTGCAATAGCCATATATAATGTTGTTGCATGGTTCCTCTTATGGCTTACATATCTTGGAAGAGAGTTCAACGAAAAGCGGTCATTGTTCTTTCTCGATGAAAATGAATGGAAGGTCCTGTACAAGATGGCAAACAAAGACAAACCTTTGCCAAATGAACCACCGACAATAAACGAGATAGTCTACATGCTGGGAAGAATTGGCGGCTTCATTGGAAGAAAGAGCGATGGATATCCAGGGGTAAAGACCGTCTGGCAGGGTCTCATAAAGCTGCTCATTGTCCTTGAATATGCAGACACTTTTTCTACCTGACTTATGGGTAATGATGAGCTTGAGGGAGGAGGGCCAAGAAGTGGCGGAGGGTGTTGGTCTTTGAGGACTGGAAAAGCCGCTGCCCTGGAATACTCCTGAGAGAGCGGTTGTTGGTTCCTGGCAAGAACATATAGCACAGACAGACCAATCACGTGAAGAGTTATACATCCGATAAAACTCGGCCAGTCGGATCGATGTGAGACGCGCTTCAAAGAGCACACACCCCACCGCAAGCGGTCCCCCCCGCTCGAGCGGGGATTTAAGATCAAGAGCAGAAGAGCGGTTCATCGTTGACACTCCGCGTCCAGGGTCTTAGTTAAAAACCAGGAGATGATGAGATGGCTTCCAGAGAACATCATGTGGGTAATGATGAGCTCTCGAGAGGGATGGACACCATCTTCTGCCCAGAAACCCTGCTCTCTCATTGTTGCCGCAGAAGCAAAAATCCCGTCAAGCGGGATGTAAATGGCCTCATATTCCCTCGCAAGTCTTCTGATTATCTGAATCTTCGGTCCAAGGTCTTCTGCCCAGAACTCCATCTCGCCTCTTAACGGGAGAAAGAACGGTTCCATAATTATTGAAGACGCCCCGATAGCGGTAACTGGTTCGAGCAGATACCTATAATCTCTTTCGAAGATGACTGGTTCGGTCTTGTTATTGCTGTCATAGAACCGCCAGCAGTCATTTACCCCGACAAGTATTGAAATCCAGTCTGGCGATAAATCAATACAGTCGGCTTTCCAGCGTTCTCGAAGATCCTTCACCCTATCGCCTCCGACACCCCTGTTTAGAAAATCTATTCTTAACCCGGGATATGCGGCTCCGACAAGCCCAGAAATAATAGCGGGGTAACCGTTTCCCAGACCAAAGAAGTCTTCTCTGTCTCTGCCGGCATCTGTTGCGCTGTCTCCTTGAAAGAGAACTCTTTGCCCTTCTTTAAGAAGCACTCTTCTCAACCCCTCCATTCAATCCAAATGCAGATTATCTCTCAACCCTCTGGCAAAAGAGAAGCAGGAGAACTGATCCGTTATGTGGAACCCTTCCGATAATAGTAACCCTCCTCTATACTACGAGCAGGAATGTCGGAGCCGCTTCCTACCGACCGTTGCGTTAACATCGAGCAACATAACTGCTATTCTCTAGATCATGATCTTACTTCTGTATCGCCCCTCAATCCAATCTCTAGCTACTCTGTGCGCAAAGTTAATATCTGGCTCACCATTCGACGAATTAGAGTATATGAACCCAGCGTTGAAAGAATCTCCAGCACCTATTGTATCTACAACATTCTTGGATTCCGCTGTGGGATAGAGTCTTGAATTCTCTCTTCCAATCATAAGAGAACCTTTGGAACCCATCTTGACCATTGCCTGACCTTCATAGTCCTCGAGGTACGTTTCAGTTGCAGCCTCTATCGTTGACTGGTTAGTAGCTTCCATGAGCTCCGCTTCATTGGGCATAAACCAGTCCACCGAATCTAGCAGTCTCTGAATCTGAATTCTGAAAAGACTCCAGCCATCCGGTGGCCATCCGGGATCGAGATAGATTGTGTTTTCTTTTCTGAGAGCTTCCAGCAATGTCTGCAGGTTGCTTTCTCTTAGACCGTTAAGAACATTTATCCCGCAGAACAAAATGTGCGCTCCCTTAACACCAGTGAGTTTGCTTTTTACGAAGTCAACATCTAGATGGTGCATTATCGTCTCGTTACTGATGAAACTCCTCTCGCTGTCTATATGGGTAACCGCAATTGTATATGGTGTTCTGCCCTGGATAAGATCAAACCCTTCTACCGACACTCCCATATCTTTGAATCTCTCCTTGAACGTCTTCCCGAAGAGATCATTTCCCGCTACCGTCACAATATCCACCGGTACTCCGAGATCGGCAAGCACAACAGCCGTGTTAGCCGCCTGGCCGCCAATACGCATTTCGATTGAATCAACGCCGATCTCCGTGCCCCATTCGGGCCAGTCATCCACCGCACCTGCTATTATATCTACATCGATATTCCCAACCACAATTACTCTATCCATTTGATCACTCTCTTCTTCAATCTCTTCAACAGTGTTTTCTCGAAACCTTCACAGATTATAGCATTCGTGGAACGATGGAGAAGTTCCGTCGGGCGACACAACGACCCCAGTTCGAGAACAAGTATTCCATGCGGAAATCTTGCACGCGAGCTCTGCAGTTACAACAGAAAATCGATCGATAAAAAGAACAGCCTTCAAGGCTGTTCAGATAATAAGATATAAGACATTTGTTGTGAACTCATCGATAGATTGTCGAGTTAGGGTGTAGCAAGTTGTACATGTGTCAGTCCTTATGACATTCGCTACAGCAGTAAGCACAGCCGTCAACATTCTGGTAAAGCTCGCGAGCCTTCTGAAGCGCTCCAAAGCAGTTCACGAAATCTCCCAGCATTGTCTTCGACTTCACTTCTCTCAGTCTCTCACAGTGTTCGGTATGAATCTCGTGTTCTCCGGCCGGCTTTGCGCTGTCATCTACGTAGTAAATCACTTCACAACACCTCCTTCAAACAATTGCATAGATTGTCTCGGTAGATAGTCCGCACTAAGGACATCCTATTTGAAATTATAGCATCCGGAGCTGCTTACAAGAATATTCAGTGATCAAGGGAAAAAGCACAGTAAATATTGATCTTTATTTCACAAACTTAGTCGGCTTTTTCGTTATAATTATTTAGATAAGGAGGTGTTGTCCATGATAAAAGCTACGATCTTCCCTGGGAGATACGTTCAGGGAGCCTATGCGCTGAATTCTCTGGGAAAGGAACTGAAAAGATTCGGTGAAAACGCCTTTTTTATAACCGATCCGTTCGTGTACGAGAACATAATTCCTTCTATCAAGGATTCATTGCTTGAAGAAGTCTCTGCCGAGATCATTGAATTCAGCGGAGAGTGTTCCGACGAAGAGATCGATCGGCTTTCCGACAAAGCCACAGGCAAGGCCGACGTGCTTGTCGGAATTGGAGGAGGAAAGACACTGGACACAGCCAAGGCCGTTGCTCACAACCTTAAGATTCCCGTGGCCGTTGTTCCAACCATTGCTTCAACGGATGCGCCTTGCAGCGCGCTATCTGTAATATATACACCTGAAGGAGAGTTCAAGAGATATCTCTTCCTCCCGAAAAACCCCGATCTTGTTCTGGTAGATTCCAAGGTTATCGCATCCGCACCCGCAAGATTTCTTGTTTCTGGAATGGGCGATGCTCTTGCAACCTGGTTTGAAGCAAGATCTTGCGAGATCGGAAACGCCAAGAACATGACGGGTAATCCTGGTTCGATGACGGCTTACTCCCTTGCAAGACTTTGCTACGAAACTCTATTGAAGTATGGAGAGCAGGCAAAGAACGCCTGCCAGGCACAGGTGGTAACTTCGGCTCTCGAGAAAGTCATCGAGGCCAATACTCTGCTGAGCGGCCTTGGATTCGAAAGTGGAGGACTTGCCGCGGCTCACGCGATTCACAATGGACTCACCATCTTGGAAGAGACTCACGAGTTTTTCCACGGAGAAAAAGTAGCCTTCGGAACGCTTGCGTCGCTGTTCCTTACTGAAAAGGATCCCGCTGTAATCGATGAAGTGTTCTGCTTCTGTGAAACAGTCGGACTTCCAACAACGCTTGAAGGTATCGGGCTGGGGAACGCTACATACGAACAGCTGATGAAAGTCGCGGAGACTTCCTCCGCAGAAGGCGAGACGATTCATAACGAACTGGTTGAGGTAAGGCCCGAAACAGTATTCTCTGCTCTCAAGGCAGCGGACGCGTATGGGAAGTACCGCTTGCAGGAATAGAGACAAGTTTACATCTCATTAAGCCAAAGTCGCCGGGCCGATAAATCAGCCCGGCTTTAACAATTAAATATTAGAACTGAACGTTGAAAATTACTGAGGTGGAGAGGCGAAAATGGAGTACAGAATGCCGAGATATGAGAGTGAAGAGGATTACTGTAAGCTGAGAGAGTTCCTTAGGAAGGTTTTTACGGACAATGGACTGCGCGAGTACTCCTGGCATGTTGCTAGACTCCACTACTGGCGTTGGCATGTGATGGAAAACTGTTTGAAAGTCTATTCACTGAATGAGCATATTATATTCTGGGAAGACGGCAACAAGAAGATTGTGACGGCCGTCAACTGAGAGGGGTTCGGCGAGGTCCATTCTCAAGTACATCCGTCTTTTGACTGCGAAGAGCTGGAAGAAGAGATGCTTGAAGTCTCGGAGAAGCACCTTTTTAGCGAGAAAGACGGAGTCAAGAGGCTCTGGGTGTTCGCCGATTCTCAGGAAAGAAGAAGGATAGAGATTTTGAAGAGAAGAGGTTATTCGCGAGGAGATTGGCCAGAACATCAGCATCGACGAGACTTGAAAGGTCAAATTGTAGAGGTCTCGATCTCAAAAGGTTTCGAGATCCGCTCTCTTGGAAATGCAGAAGAACTACCTTCCAGAAGCTGGGCTTCCTGGAGGGCCTTTCATCCTGACGAGCCGGACGAAGATTACGAGGGCTGGGAATGGTATCTCAATATCCAGAAGCAACCCCTGTACAGGAGAGATCTAGATATTGTCGCAGTTGCTCCCGGCGGCGAGATAGCCGGCTTCTGCACGATATGGTATGATGACGTCACCAGAACCGGATATTATGAGCCGGTTGGGGTTGTGCCGGAGTACCACAATAGAGGTCTGGGAAAGGCAATGTTAACAGAAGGACTCCGCAGGTTAAAGAGAATGGGTGCGGTGAGAACATTTGTTGGGGGATATTCAGAGGCAGCAAATGCACTTTATGACTCGGCAATCTCGACGATCTGCGACTTAAACGTACCCTGGTTCAAAGCGTTATGAGACTTCTCCACTGCAATACTCTCTATTTCCTGCCAATATTCTAGAGCACTTTAGAACAGGTAATGTACTTCTTTGCCTACAGTCAGGTCTGGTTGTATAATAATAATCCAAAACGGTTGCTGCATTAACTCACATAGTAGAAAGCAACCAGTATAGTGAAGGAGGAGTGGTTAGATGCCTGATAGAAGAAAGGTTCTGTCACTGGTTCTGCTGATTCTGGTAGCTTTTTCGAGTGCGTTGTTTTCTGCTGCTGGCAAGACTGCCCATACCCTTGTCATAATGGGTACAACAGACATGCATCAATACATAATGCCCTACGACTACATGGGGGACAAACCGAATGAGAGTATTGGTCTTGCAAAGGTTTTCACGCTCATCGAAAAAGTGAGAGACGAAAACGCAAACACTCTGCTCTTCGACACAGGCGACTTCATTCAGGGAAGCCTTGTCGGAGATTACGAGGCCGATGTGAATCCTCTTAAGGGATTCGACTTCCAGACCATCGTCCGTGCCTACAACTACATAGGTTACGATGCAGTCTCCGTCGGAAATCACGATGTTACTGACTTTGGCCTGCAATTCTTTGAACGCGCGAAAAGCAATTCGATTTTTCCCTGGGTATCAGCAAACATAAGGCTTGCAGATGATCCCAAGGGATTCTTGACCGACCCATACGTAATTCTCGAGAGAGAAGTCGATGGAATCCCGATCAAGATCGGTGTGATCGGCTTCACGCCGCCACAGATTATGAGCTGGGGAAGACGTCATCTTGAAGGCAACGTCTTCACACAGGGTATTGTCGAACAAGCAGAAAAGTACATTCCTATCCTCAGAGACCAGGCAGACCTCGTAATTGCAGTTGCCCACACGGGAATCTCCACAGATGAAATAACCAGTTATGACGCTCAGGAGAACGCCGGCTATTATCTCGCTCAGATCGAAGGTATTGACGCAATGATTCTTGGTCACCAACATTCTCATTTCCCTGGGGATTTTGCAGACATCGAGAGCATCGATAACGACAAGGGCCTAATCTTCGGTGTTCCTACTGTACTTCCGGGCTCTTGGGGTTCACACTTAGGTGTAATAAGTCTCGACCTCGCCTATGACTGGAATACGGGAGAGTGGGAAGTGTTAGATGGTTCGGCAGCTCTTGTTCCCGTTGACGCCGATGTCGAAACTCATCCGCTTCTGGCTGAACTCGTTTGGCCGAAGCACGAAGCGACGATTGAGTATGTAAGAACTCCCATCGGCTGGACCGATACTGAGATAACGTCTTACTTCTCAAGAATAATGGACAATCCTGTCACTCAGATCATAAACGAAGCTCAAATATGGTGGGCGGAGCGTGAATTTGCCGGTTCCGAATACGAATGGCTCCCAATTCTCAGCGCTGCTGCTCCATTCATTGCCGGCAGACAGGGCCCGACATATTTCACACACGTTCAAGGAGACATCTCGATCGGCTCAATTACTGACATCTACATTTACCCGAATACTATTTATGTGGCAAAACTTAACGGCGAACAGATAAAAGACTGGCTCGAGGCGGCCGCAAGTAACTTCAATCAGATTGACCCGTCGTCTGCAGAGCCGCAACATATAGTCAACTACGATTTCAGGGAATACAACTTCGATGTGATTGAAGGAATAGAATACGTTTACGACATAACCAGGCCTGCCGGCCAGCGACTGATTTCTGCGACCTTTGAAGGCAATCCGCTTGATGCGTCAATGGAGTTCCTGGTAGTGACAAACAACTACCGAGGGAGTGGAGGAGGAAATTTCCCACATGTAGCCGATAACGTTATACTTGCCACAACGGAGATAAACCGGGAGGCAATAATAAAGTACATACAATATATTGGCGAAGTAGATCCCGCCCCCACGAACAACTGGAAGATTCTTCCCATCGAGACCGCCGGACCTCTTCTCTATCGATCTTCTCCAGAAGGTCAAGGATACGTTGAGAGAAATGCAATTCGCGGAATAGATTTCTTAGAGGTTGATGAGGCAGGATGGGGAGTCTACAAAGTAGACCTGTTTGAACTCGCTGAATACCTTGAAGAGGCAGCTCTGCAGGAAGTCAATTAGCTTGCTTTCTGAATAAAGGGCCCCGCGAAAGGGGCCCTTCTTATTTGTCTTTCTGCTGCGTTTGGTTCGGAATCATTTTCAGTCAGCCGGCTATCAATTTCTGCTAAAGAGAGATGCTTTCCAGCTCCGAAAGAAAGTAGTTCTTGTCCTGCTCTTCGTCGATTAAATCGGCTGCTTCTCTTGCCAGCTTTATGTACTCATCCATACGGTCACGTTTTCCTGCAATCATGTAGGCTCTAGCAACGGCTTCATAGCCAAAGGCAAGATCGAAACCACTTATGGCATTGTCGGTGCAATATTTCAGCGAAAGCTCACCATGATACAAAGCTGACTCTGCCATGTTAAGCAAAGAATAAACCCTGGACACTTGCCACTCCCCCCTCGCAAATTCAATCGGGGTACCCACCACACCCCAGTGAAAGCGTGATGCGTGAGCGGTGTGTATCATAAGAAGGTCATCTTCTGCAGTTCTGTCTTTCTTGTCAATAAGGTCCCATGTAAGGTTGAAGTTCTCTATCGCCTGCTTTTTGTGCCATTCGTGCTCCGTAAGCTTTTCAGAATCCATAGATAACCATCCTTTCCGGGGTTATTTTTCCTTCCTCCCGCATGTCAATTCTATCACTGGCAAAAAGGTGAGCAATGAGCTGGAGCAACTCACGAAGAATTCAAAGTACCTGAAGAGGCAAATTTGTATCGATAACCATTTGGCGAATTGGAAAGCCCTTATCGTTCAGTCAATAAACAGTGAGAGTGTCTTAATATACTTGAATATTTCAACACCCAGAAACCATCAATGGAAGGAACTTCAATCTTTGATCCTTAAAAAAGAAGAAGACTCATGAGGACTCTCATTCTATCCGAAGCTATCAAAGAGATTTAAAGACTGATTATGTGAGACTATGTTTCGAGCGTTACATCAAGATCCACCCATTGAGAATAAGAGATCAAGAGCATCGATAATTCTTTCAGCTTTGTCGACCACTATCACCTGAACGTCGGTTTCCTCCGAGAGCGCGGAGAAATACTCACTCGGTCCTCCCGGTGATACCAGAATTATGTAGTCGGCTTTCGGCATAAGCAAGTCGAAGGACTGCCTCGGATCGTTGTCTGGTGAAGTGAAGCCACCTTCAATATGAATGGCTACAACAGGAACTCCTCGCGCTTTCGCTATCGATACGAGCTCCTCTATTCTGGAGACCTCCTGACCGACATCGATTTCCTCAACGCCGCATACAGTATATAGATCCCCCTCGACCATGGCACCAGGGGCAATAAAAAGTGTTCCGGGCGCGTTCTTCGAGTCGAGTCTCTCGGTGAAGTCTTCGGGTTTCAACTGAAGGATGTTCTCGTAATCAATTCCGTGCATTTCACAGACTAGGGCGAGAACGTCTGATGCAGCACCGTCGCCTATCGCCGTTGCAATAATCGGGGCTCTTGCTAGAGGTTCCAGATTTCCTGCAGAAAGCGGTGATATAAGAAACGCAACTAGTATGGCTGTAAATAGCACCGATATTTTTGGTTTCATAGATTTCCCTCCATAACATTTAAGAGCCGTGACCAGATCGATCTTAAGAACTGTTCCTTCCGATATCTAAAACAAAGTTCTTAATATGACCAATTTTATCAAATTTAATCCTTCTTTGCACGAGAACACAACTCCTATCTAGGTCTATATACTGTTCGTCTTCGCCAAAGATTCTCTGCCCATTCACTCTAGAGAGTTTGTTAATCTTCTCTAGGAAAAATGAGAATTTGTATAATAGAACAACTTTTATCGGATTTGTCTAACGATTTTAGGAGGTCTATATGATATAAGAGTTTGATAGTATTGTTAGCATTTGCCTTATTTGCGACGGCACCAGTTTGCGCTCTTGAGAAGAGTTCGGATTACTACACCACACAGAACGAAACAAAGTCAAAATGGAATTCTCAGTTACATTCGATGAGACCAGAGACACAATCCGTATATACTACCCTCAGATAAATACAGGTGAGAAACTCTACGAATATATTGAAGAAATAGACATTCAAAGAAAGTTCGTGGACTGCGTAGAGATGTTCTTCACTGGCTTTGAAAGCAATCTCTTATACAGAGATCTCGATCTGGTGGAGCAGAATCTATAAGGATTTCTACTTCGGGAACCTTGATCAGCTGAGAATTGTAGTTCAGAATTCAGTCCACATGATGCCAGAAGAAAGTCCGAAGGATGTTTAGCCTCTGGAGAAGGTAATGCAGTTCCCGTTTGTGGAGAGCGAATTCGGAAACGAAACCCTTGAAGTCGCGATCTGATAACCGACATTTTCACAATCAGGGCTCTCCCGATGAGATCGTAATGCATCATAATTAAATCTACTCAAGAGAGAGTTGATGCATCAAAATAGAATCTATTCAAAATCGAATTGAAGGAGATTAAGAACACCTCCCTTTGAGTTAGATTTAGACTTCATTATCTGTATATCGGAGATAAGACATCCAACACCTTGGAATGGTATTCTGATATTATTGGCCGAGGCTAGATAAAAGTCTAATACTCGTTGAACATCAGAAAAGAGGTGGAGATTGTGAAAAAGAGCATCTTTCTCGCTGTTATTGGAGCGGCAATGATTATAGCTGGTTTGTTCCTGCCGATAGTACGTTTCCCCGGAGGAAGCGAAGCGACCTTTTTCAACGGCGGAGATCTGTATGGCTCACTAACACTAGCAATTGCTATCTTTGCAGGTATCATGGGAATCGTGAAAGTGAGATCGATGGTCTTTCTTTCCGGGCTTGCTTCGATTGGGGTTGTAGTAGCGAGGTTGATTACCGTAATTAAGGACCTGCCCGACGAGAACTCCTTGAGAACTCAGTTTAAAGAGCTTATCCAGAGCAATGTTCCCGGTAGTTCTGGAGAGGAAATAGCGAATATAATCGGCGGACCGCAAGTTCACTGGCTTGGGTGGACAATCCTGCTTGCAGGAGGAGTTGTGGTTCTTTTCGCCGCCTTCATTTCTTCAAAAAGATGAAGGACTTATCTTTCGCTTTGGTCATGATTTTCAAGCTCCAACTATCTATGCGGCGTTCATGACATAAGCGAAATGCTTACTGTTGAGCTGAGTACTGAGTACCAAAATGGTTCTAGAGTCGACTGATGGTTGACAGCAAAGCAAGATTACCTATTCGTTCTAGATTTGCTTTAATGGAATACTGGATCATTTCAATTTTGAAATGACTACTGGAGGTATTCGATGATTCGAACAGACAAGTGCCCAAACTGTGGCTCACTGGACATAGGAAAGGGTTACTGGTCAGGCTATGCAGCACTTATGCCTTTAGGAAAGCCTCTTTCGATGGGCTCTAAGGTGATCGTGCGCGTTTGCAGAGAATGCGGACATATCTTCGATCTCCATGCAGAAAAGCCTGAGAAGTTCTGATTTTTCCTTTGGGAACTCCATGTAAGCTTCAGATCAAATACCTATTCACAATCCTTAATAAGCTTCCCGGAGATAACCAGATATCTTTGACCAAATCCCTTTAGCTCTTTCAAATTGTTCGTAGTGTTTCTCAACGGACTTATGGTACTTATTCAGCTCTCTGGAAATGTTGTAGAATGAATCGGTACCAAAGTACGATGAAATGCAAGGTAATGTTTCCCTAAGGTCGATTTTCATCTCTTCGATTTTCTCTGAATAGTTATCGCGATCAGTTATGTAGAGAAGCAGAGGCTTGTATCTTATCCAGCCTATACATGATCTGTAGAAACGCCTTACTATCTCTCTCGAGTCGGCTCTTATTGGGCTGAGACTGGTGGGGAGAACACCCATCAAAATATGGTTGTATGTCGAGAAAGCGTTGTGAAAGGCGTAACGTGGAACTTTCAGCACCTTCCTGTCACTCAGGCAGGTACTCAAGAAAGTATCTTCACCTCGTGCTCCAGGGGGATTATAGAAGGGAAATAGTCTGCTCGGGTCCTTAAGATTCAAACAGAGGTTCGATCCTGAGATAAACTTCGCATGATTTACCTCTTCAACTTCAATGACTTCACCACTGTTCAGTATGCCCGGATCGGCGTACGAGACTCCTCCGGCTACTATAAGTCTTCTAAGAGTCTCCCACTTAACTATGTCATTGCTTATCGCCTCAATAAACAGTCTGAACGTATCTTCCGGTAGCGCTGGCGAAAACTCTATGAATGGGATCGGTGAAATGTAACCACAGTGATAACCGTAGGTGATGTCGGCCCGGTCAATATAATTCAAATGCGTTTTCAAAACATGCTGGCCTATCCACGAAACGGAACCCATGTTGTTCAAAACGGCAAATGGATACTCATCATCATCAAGATAGAGAAGGCAATCTATGTGATTCTTCAGAGCAGTGTAAAGAACGATGTTTCTCTGGGAAGCGTATCCTTTTCCAAAAACCAACGAAGCTTCTTCCGAATCAACAATCCCACTCTTGATTAGCAATCTCTTTTCTTCTTCTAGTTCCTTCTGACCTATGAAATGTTTGGAGAACAGTAATTCGTTCACACTGGAACTGATCCTGGTGTAATTTGCCTTCTGTGTATTCTTGTAGTTCAGATCATACGCAACAAATAGATTCAGGGTAAGCTCTTTGCTGTCAACCAGTTCAGATTCTTTCCAGTTGTAGACGTAGCTGCGCAAAACCCTCTGAAAGTGCTTTCTCCCAGTTGCAAAACCGATTCCGACCTTCATTCTTTCGTCTTTCAAATAGCTTTCTCCTCCAAGAGTCCACAATTGTCTCTTAGAACCCAAGAGCAATTTAGATCCAAACGATTCTAGCATGAGTAGCATTCTCGAATAGAGGATAACGCAGTCATTAAGTCGGAAAATCAGGCATGTGAAATTAGACCAAAACTCAGCTTAACGAGATCCCTTGAGGCATTCAATCTTGTTATTGACGTAACCAGCTCATTCAACTAACCAAACCCATAATTACTCTGCTGCTTCCTCGCAGTTGCGATGGCTACCTCCTGTGACACCCGGGAGAGCAGTACTTGCATCCACACACATTGGGATAGATATCACTTGCCTTCCTAACTGCATCCTGACAGTTGTCAAAATAGCCAAGGTAAGTCCTCGACTTTATCCTCACCATCTCAACGCAGTCCCTTGTGTGAACCTCGTAGTCACCAGAGAGCATAGCGCTGTCACCAACATAATAGTGTTTATAAGACATATTTCATTCCTCCTTATTCGAGTTACGGAAAGAGCCAGAAGAAAGAATGGAAGGCTGTGATTACTAAATGAGAACCGTGCTTTAACGATCCGGCCTTGTGAGAAATTGTCCCGTGGCTTTCATATAAAGTTTAGCACAAATTCATGTTTATGTTATCACAATTCACTACTTCATCTCTGTTGGTCAATAAGTTCTCTTTATGACTTAACGAATCAATGCCTAAGCTGAAGTTCAATTGCCAGGGTAAGTCAAGATACTGATCCTTCTATGGCCGACTTGGAAAACTAACCGGGTACAGATACTATGAGCCTTTCGTCAAATTCAAAAAGAGACTCTTGTAATGTACAGGATCCGAGAATCCGATCTTCTCTGCTACCCCAATTGAGGCTGGGTTGCTCTCCCTGCAGTGCCATTCAGGTCTAAGCCCTTTATCAACGCAATCTCTTACGCAGAGCGCTGACGTAAGAGAGCCGAGACCGAGCCCCCGAAAATCCCCTGGGTCTCAAGCCCCAATTTCCGACGCTCTCCAGAGTATATCGTGATACACCAAGCGACTATCTGGTTGTTCTTCACCACGCAGTATCCTATGCCCGAGCGCAGAAAGGAGCAAGTATCCGGCCAGAAGGCATTGAACCAGCCGGTCTGCCCTTTGAGTGATCTTTCTTCCAGCGCTGTTTTCACAGTCATGATCTCAAAACCGGTAGGTGGCCGGTTTCTCTCCCTCAGCTTCACTGAAATATAATATCTCCTAGGCATCTCGTCTATTTTGTCTCCCAAGAGATTAGCGAGCTCGTATTTCCACTCTGAAGATTGATCAAAAGTGATTATCAGACCTGGAGTACCCCATTTCTTGAAGCCGGGATGATTTCCTTCTGTAGAAATTCGGACAGCTCAAGTGATTTGAGTAATCACCTGCTACGTATAGAACATTTGTGAGAGGCCATATGACTGCAAGATTTGGATTTGTGAAATCATTCGAATATATGCGACCGATTGGATATTTCCTTCTAAAACAGACCTTACAGCCAAATGGGATTCAAAAGAGTTAAAGCGGGCAGCCACAATAGAGTAGTCGGGTTTTTCGAGCAGGAACAATCCATCACCCCGTTTTCGGAACACTTCTCTATTCGATTATGCAACAACCTATGAGACGGATTTGTTACCAGGACATTGCAACCAGTGAGGTGGGATAATTCAGAGGCGTAAGAAGTGTCGTCTTGCCATTGTCTATGCTGTAACTGAAAAGCCCGTTTCCATTAGGTATTTAAGAACCGTATCCTGTCCGTTTGTCGAAAGAACAAACGTTCTTTCGTCGAGAAAAATACCGTACATATTCTGAAGGAGGTTGTCCGCATCGTGAAGCATACCAAACTCGCCTGCAGATTTTCTTTCATATCATAATTATAATGAAGACACAAATAACCTCTTCTATTTGCCACCAAGGAGGTGCCAAGATGAACATCAAGAGGCTTCTGCAGTGCACTGGGTGTGGTTCTTCTATCATAAGTAATGAAGATGTTTTTGAATGAACCTCCTGCTATCGGAGATTTCAAAAGCGAATGGGAGTATTGGATTTCCTTCTGTCGGGTGAGGATCAATAAGCTTTGGTCGGAAAGCGTTTTATGAACGGTCAGGAGGAGCTTGAAAGGCGTTTCTTTGAGCCTTCTGAGGATGAGCTTTCTCCGGCTGACAGTTTCATAAAGGCTACCGCTCTCTGGTATCGAGGAGAATTCGACGACTTCCAGAGACTTCTCCGACCGTCGAGAGAGGCCCTTTACACAGAAGAATGCAACCACACGATGACCGAGAGCCTTAATCGTACCGTTGAACTGATCAAGAAGGAACAGGGCTTGGTCCTCGATCTGGCAACCGGAATGGGCGGACTGCTTGAAGAACTACTGTCTTCTACCGAAAAAGAATACTTGTCTGTCGATATTAGTCCTTCGAGCAGCTTCGGGCTTCTCCAGTACTTGCGTTACAGAGGCTGGGGAGAGAGAGTTGTTCAAATCAATGCTGATGCAGCAAATCTCCCGCTCAAAGATGACTCAATAGATGTCATCGTAAGTGCCGCAGGGTTTCAAAACATGCAAGATTCCAAGAAAGTCTTCAAAGAGGTAAGAAGAGTCTCGAAAAAGCTGATAGCGCTTTGCATCTTCTTTGAAGACGGTGATCTAAACCTTGCTTATGTGAGTGACAGAGGCCTTCACGTCTCGAAAGAATTCGTAAGAGGCCTTGAAGAGGCCGGCTGGAACTCGAGGGTTGAAAACTCCGTTCGGGTAAGAGCCGAACCGACACCGCAGTCGGAAATTCTTGGCATAAGACCGGATATGCTTCCGATAACTTCTACAACAATTGAATTCACCACTGTCATTGCGAAGTAATGCACTCTTGCTCGATGAGTCAACTGTTAAAAGCATTAGGTGACCATAGTATCGAATCTTGGCATCTCTTAGGCTAGTTCTGGTTGCTCGGAATTGGCTGTTGCAAACGAATTGTTGAAGATGCTTCCGCGGTTCTCCCTACTATCTCCTGCCTTCTTCCCTGCCGCTTTTCGAACCTTTACTGTTGTACAATCTAATAAGCAGGAGGTGGGTCGAATGACCAGAAAAATCACAAGCATACTATTCGTGGCGTTTTTTGCGTTTTCCTTGGTTTTTGCGAATAGCGTCTGGCTAGCTATCTTTCCCGAATACTCGGATAGTCCCCTTGAATGGATGGCTCCCGGACTTAGGCTCAGCTACAGGGCAAGCACTGCCGTGATGAAACCCGGGGGAGGGTTGTCGGATACCGGCGGTTCCGGCGTAGGCCTCTATCAGATGGATGTTGTGGCATTGGAAGAAGGATCCTTAGCGCTCTTACAAACTTATTTTATGGAGATGAGGGGCGGCTATTATCCCAGTCTTTCATTTGGAACTATAGAGAAACCGGGTGTTTCCGACTTGTGGTTAAATCCAGCGGTTTTCAACGACTTGTCGAAATTCAACAGCGATAATACGACTGCTGCGGAGATGCCTATTCAATACGGCGGGCAGACGGTGCAAGCCGTCAGGATTGAATCGAGAGGAATAAATACTAAACACGTCTATACTTATGACCGAGCCTCAGGTATTCTTCTTTATCTTCTGACTCAAGCTCAGTCGGGGACAGATATACATCAAAACATAATGGAGTTTCTTTCTGCTAGATATGTTGATCTCCCCTGGTTCAACTCTCAAAGGCCCTCCTGGAAATTGACGACCACGTCATATTCAGGAACTTACACGATCAACATACCCGGCTCATATACCACTCCCGCACAGACTCAGGCTACGATAACTCCGGTAACGTCCTCGCTTTCCTGGGATTACGTAAAAATGACAATCATGCAGTACGGAAACCTTCCGGGGGAATTTCACACCGTAACCGGTGTGGCTCAGTTGAACGGCCCGATATGGCTTCCTGCTCAAGCCCTTAATTCGCTCACAAAGGTACAGGACATCGATCGAGACCCCATCACGAATGTTGTAACCAGTGTGAGCTACATTGGCAAGCTTCAAGATGGAACTGAAGTTATAATGCTTCAACAGACAAACGGAACGTACGCGAATCAACACGTTTACGATCGAAAAACCGGTCGTCTTCTTTATACAAAGCAGATGAGCCCAAACAGTCTTGACTACAATGTGACCGAACTCTCAATTGCAGGCTATTGAAATCCAACAAGTTTGAGCCTTAGAAAGCCGAAAATGGGGCTTAGGAAAAGTGTTATGGAACTCGAAATCGTGAATACTGCAGGTATCTGAGGTTTCTGCCCCTATCTTTCACGTAGATTCTAAAAGCTATCAGATTAGCCAGAGAGGCTATGATAGTGCCGCTACCTCCAATGTTCACGCTCATAAAAAGTCCTTTGTTGCTCTCGGTAAACGAGGAAAAGGGGATTGCAGCAGGCACGTTGCTGATAAACTGTGGTATAAGAGCGGTGCTTGTCATTGTCCTTATTTCATCATTTGTTGGAGACTTCATCAGCGTGGCTATTACATCCATTCTGGAGATATTGTCTCTTGAGTTTATCACTTTAACCCATAAAGCAGAGAAGATAGCTTCTCAAACCCGCATGGTTTCGTAGGCGCTATTTTTTTGTCTATATTTTGTAGTGGCAACTGATTATAAGTTGGAGTTGGCTATTAATTATACTAGTACTTGCTTATAGGAGTATTCTATTGTGTTGTATAATGTAGTCATGTTTATAAAGCCCACGAAATCTAAGAACTTTACGTATGCTCAGTTAGTTGAATCTTACCGTGACGAAGAAGGAAAGAGTCGTCACAGGGTTATCTTTAACCTTGGAAGAGTAGAGGACAATCCTTCTTTGCTCAGAATTGGACAAAGGTTGGTAGAGCTTGCTAGTGGAAAGAAGGTTTGTTCTATTGAAGATTTACAAGGAGAAGAGATCCTTGGTTGGGGACATGTCATATACAGTGAAGATCGATGCCGCGAACAAGCGTGGAGGAAAGAAATATCTCAAACAGATAAACGCAGACAATGCCAGGTGGGTTCTGGATAAAGATGCGATAGAGAAATCCAGCAGGCTAGACGGATACTATGCTATCCAGACAAGTGAGAAGAAGGTTGATCCAAGAACGATCCTATCCAAGCATCATGATTTATGGAAGATAGAAGAATCCTTTAGGATAATGAAGAGCAATCTTGAAGTGAGACCGATGTTCCACTGGACACCAAGAAGGATAAAGGGTCATTTCGTTGTATGTTTCCTTGCATTCTTGGTGCAAAGAGAGCTTGAGTT
>NZ_AYTW01000022.1 GCF_002752635.1 Mesotoga sp. Brook.08.105.5.1 | reverse complement strand
CACAATCTTTTTTACATACTCTCAAGATCTCTTCGCTCTTCCGACCTCTTGCCTCTGACCTCAGGCTCTTCCCAAGGACGGGTTTATGCTCCTGGACGCTAGGACGGTTCTTCCCGCTCTTTCAGCTCTTGCCAGACCCTAGACCCCATACCCTGGACCCAGTTCTAGGAGAGAGACCAAGAACTTGGACACGAAGTGTCGGAACGAAGAATCTAGGTGCAAAGCACCAGAACAATGAACTTCTCTCTTTGCCAAGAACCTGGACGCGCAGCGTCGGAACGATGAACCGCTCTGCTTGTCTTGATCCTAAATCCCCGCTTGAGCGGGGGGGACCGCTTGCGGTGGGGAGTGTGCTCTTTGAAATGCCTCTCACATCGTTTTTCGCTTTTTTTGCTTTGTCATCCCGTAGTGGTCTTGTACGGGATCTCGCTCAAAGTTCCGCTGTACGCTTAAAAGCGGTGAACCCGCTGATCGCTTGTAAAAGCTCAGTTGCAAGTTCCAAGATGCAAGTTGTAAGAAAAAGCATAAGAACGGGGTTGGGGGTAGCGGTTCGTGGTAGGAAAGAGCACGTTGAACCAGCAAAAGCTTCCCCGCGAAGCGGGCCTTGCGTCCACTGATGCTCTTCAGTGCATTTCGTCCCACCGAAGGTGGCATCACTTCCGCCGATGCTTTTCGGCGCATCACTTCCCCGGACGTTTCTCCGGGCATCACTTCCTGCGCCAGCAGACTGGCTCCTGAAGTTCCGCTGTGCGCTTAAGAACGAGAACCCGCTGATCGCTTGTAAAAGCTCAGTTGCAAGTTCCAAGATGCAAGTTGTAAGAAAAAGCATAAGAACGGGGTTGGGGGTAGCGGGTTCGTGGTAGGAAAGAACGAGAGAACCTGGTTGACCGTTGAACGGTTCACCGTTTGCCGGGAACCGCATCAGTTGCAGGTTGTAAGAAAAAGCAAAAGGCCGGGGTTGGAGGTTGCGGATTCGTGGTAGGAAAGAGCACGTTGAACCATCAAGAGCTTCCCCGCGAAGCGGGCCTTGCGTCCACTGATGCTCTTCAGTGCATTGCGTCCAGCGAAGCAGCCCCGCCTTCGCCGACGATCCTCGGCGCTCTATCTGTTAACTGGATGTAAATAATCGAGTCCCGAAAGGACGTAAATCGAATCTCTTTGCCCGATCCTACTATTCCTTTCTCTGCGCACTCCAGTCATGAGGGCCAGACTTGTAACTGCCGTCGATATAAACAGTCGCCGTACCGGTCATTCCATCCGAGTCGAATTTGCCTGCAAATTGAATTGTTTCTCCTCCCTCATAGCTTGAGTAGACAAAGGAGATGTTGTCCTTGGAAGTGGTCCCGGAAATTGTGCCATAGTTTGCAGTATAGATGTTGTTTCCCAGATAACCGGAGAGCTTGCCCTTGTCGTGAGTAGTTATCTGCATGATGGCCTCGAAAGTCTTCGATTCACTTCTTTTAACTGAAAGGTTCCATGCGCCAACAAGACTTCTCGTTTTCGCAACCGACAGGCACCCGGTAAGTACCATCACAACTGTAATTGCTAAGAGAACCATAAGAGATACTCGTTTCATAATCAACACACCTCGCTATAAAGAGTGGTGACACAATTTTGGTAGGCATTGAGGTTGACTCAAAGCACTAAAGACTGAATTCCGAAACCATCTTTCGTGAGATCAGAAATCTCTATCCATTTCACAGAAGCAGACACATCAAAAAGAGAGAATTGGCAACTGCAATATTACTATATCATTCTCCGTATCAGTTATGATAATTTAATCATCGTATCTCACGTGGGGATGATCGTCTTCTCCTCAAAAAAACTCCGCCGCTACACGGTCCTCCTCCCTCAAGGGAAGATTTAAGATCAAGATCATCAGGAGTTAAGTACAGCAAATATTGTCATGGGAGAAGGAGCATCACATGATTTCTCATGAACTCCCTGACTTATGGATAGGGATTAGCATTATGGCGCGCAGGCGAATTGACTGACTCTGTCCTCCCGTAGCGCCTGCCCTGATAAGCCTGCCCTGAAGGCCTGCCCCAAAATGCACCTGTTTGGGGGATCCTGTTCAGGGATTCTGTTTGGGAGCCTGCCCTGAAATGGTTTTGTTAAGGGTCATCCCGTAGAGCCTGCCCTGAAATGCTCCTGTTCAGGGTACCTGCACGGGATCTCGCCCTGAAGAGCCGCTGTACACCAGAAGTTCCGCTGTACGCTGTGAAGAGTCGTCCTTAGTCCTTCGTCCCAGATCATGGACCCGTCCTTGGGAAGAGCCTGAGGTCAGAGGCAAGAGGTCGGAAGAGCGAAGAGATCTTGATCTTCTTACCCCTAGCCTCATTCCCCTTACCTCTGATCCGCCTCGTCGATTGCCCAAGAACGAAGAACAGATACTCGCTCTGGAACGAAGAACCGATTATCCTCGGCGAACGGTGAACCGATAACGGATAACCGTTCCTGCGACTTGCATCTTGCAACTTGGAACTGATGACGAGAGAAACAATTAAGTACATCATACTTAACTACAAAGCCATATATGGTACAATATAGTGATCTTAATGGAGGTGCGAGATGATAGATCTTCAACCTTTTTTCGAGATCCACGAAAGAATGCTCTCATCAACTCCCGAGTCTTTCAAGCGCTATGCCTATTACCGGATCAACTGGGAAGACCGTCTTCTTGGAATTGTTGGTGCGCGCGGCTGCGGCAAAACAACGCTGCTTCTCCAGAAGATTCTTGAGAAGAGAGGAGTTGATTGCCTCTATATCTCGGCAGACAATCCTCTGGTTTTGAAGGAAAGTATTTATGCAATAGGAGATGCTTTCTTCAAGATCGGAGGAAAGACACTCATTGTGGACGAGGCTCACCGGCAAACCGGCTGGTCTAACGATATTAAGGCGTTATATGACGCTCATCCGACGAAGCAGATCTACTTCAGTGGAAGCTCGAAGTTCTCGGTTTTAATGGGAACGGCAGATCTTTCAAGACGGGCAGTATTGCATGAATTGAAGCACCTCTCTTTCAGGGAGTTCGTGAATCTGGAGACCGGGAGCGACTTCTCTGCAGTGTCGCCTGAAGAGCTTCTACAAAACCATGGAGAGATGAGCAATACGATGCTGAGATTTGAGCCACTGAAGTTATTCAGGGAATATCTGAGAGTTGGCTCTTATCCCTTCAGGATCGCTTCGAATTCTTACTACGAAAGGCTGCTGAATGTTCTGGACAAATCGATCTATCAGGATGTCGTTCAGGAGAATTCACTCAGGGGCGAGGCGGCCTCAGTAGCCAAGAAGATCATTGCCTTTGTGGCCACCAGCATAGTTCCTTCAATATCTCCGGAATCGCTTTCTCGGGATCTGGGAATTAGTAAGGTAACACTCTATGCCTATCTTGATTCACTGGAGAGGGCGGGAGTTTTGAGAAGAGTCCCACCGTGCGGTAGAGACTTGAAGGGACTCCGCAGTGGTTCGAAAGTATTCTTGGGTGAGACGAACATCTACTACGCTTTGGGACTGTCGCAATGGAATCTCGAAAGCAATATGGGAACGATAAGAGAGGCTTTCTTTGTCTCTCAAGTAAGTCATCTTGGAATCTGTGTGCCGAAAAATGGAGACTTCGCTTTGAGCCTAAAAGACACGGAGATAGTATTCGAAATAGGGGGTGCCCACAAAGGCAAGAAACAGCTAAGAGACGTTCCAAATGGCATTGTGTTGAGAGATGGAATTGAAACGGGATTTGGAAATGTCGTTCCACTCTATCTTCTTGGTTTTCTCTATTGAGCGTAAGAGCAGTTCCGGCGCGTTGCGCCCAAGTTCTTCGTTCCGACGCTGCGCGTTCAGGTTCTTGGTTCGCAAGAGCGAAAGAACGGCCAGTAAAGGCTTCGCCTTCGCCAGTATCGCTTCGCGGGCATAAGATCCGTGGAGAGTGGAGCGTTGAAAGTGGAGAGAAAGAGCATTGTCGAGACATTCGATTCGCTCACGAGAGAACACACCCCGTCGGCAGGAGCATGCCGCCACCCCTCTCCCAGAGGGGATTTCAGATCAAAAGCCGAAGAGCGGCCGTGTTCTTTTCGGAGAACGTAGGACAACGGACGTCTCTCACGCTCTTGCGAACCAAGAACAAAGTTTTTAGCTCCAACGAAGAACCGATCTTCTCGCTCTTTCGAAGGACGGGTTTTCTTCTCTTCACGGTTTTTTTCGCCGATCGGAAGAGAGTAGGGTCAAGAGGTGGCGCGGTGCGAGTACAGACTTTGTGAGGCCAGGCTGTTTACTCCCCTTTTGGGAGAGCGTCCCCCTCAAGCGGGGATTTAAGATCAAGAGCAAAGAAGCGAATAAAACCAGGTCTACTTGATAGCGATGACCGTGTCTGGAAATGATGATTGAGTTCCAGAGAGTGTGTCGTGGAATAATGATGAGCTCGAGGTTTCGGACAGGCAGTAGCAACGTTGGGAAAAGAAGAACGCGGGAAGGGAGATAGGTTTCTTGTATCCCCACGAGCATCGAACGAAAATCACAAACTTCGAGACTCTGCCGTCAGATATTCTTCTAGCAATTATTCTATCTTAACAATCTTTAGAGTTGAGATGTCGACTTTTCTTTCTTTGATGGAATTTAGGTACCAATGCCCGGTATCAGAAGAATCATCTCCAATATTAAATATAAGGTCCCAGTTGTATCTGCTTGTAAGTTCAAACTTATCGGAGGAATCGAGGAAGTTGAAGATGAATTTGTGTTCTGAATCAGGTATTACTCTTAGAAGTCTTCCAGAAGGCTTGTAGACCACTCCATTGATTGAACGTGTCCAGGAAGCCTCATTAAGACCAAGATCTTTGTAACGGTGTTCACCCCAATCTCTGGGATATCTTCCGTTCTTCTCAAAGAACCCTTTGATTAGGTTCACGAATCCACTACTTATCTCTGCGAAAGTCGAACCAAAAGGTGTAAGAGGCGCTATTGATTCTGCACCCAGAAGGTTATAGTAGAGAGTTCTGGAGTTCATAGATTCCTTTCCGAGTCCATTATCAAGAAAAGCATAGTCATCTACTCCGAATGGGATTCCCTGCCTTGAATCGACAAGAACACCGGAGACAGTCTCGAAATCGGCCTCACGATTTGTGAATACGAAGTAGTTATATTCGCCATCTTCGCCAATCTTCCAGGCGGCCCCAAACAGAGACGAATCAACATTCCTTCCGAGTTCGCTTATTGTCTGGGGTAGTTCTCCGTCAAGGTAGATTTTGTTTGCGAAGGATTGGGAGAGTGTCTTGAGGTCTCTTGCGACAGCAACGGCCGCGGATTTTCGCATGGCTTTTATTCCAATAGGAGTCACAACGGCTATAAGGGCAGCGATAACGGCAAGAACTATCAGCAATTCTACTAGTGAAAAACCCTTTCCTCTGTGATCTCTAAAACACTCTTCTCTCATATTATTCCACTCTCCCCAATTATGGTCGACTGTGTAAATGCAACATCGTGCCACATACTTGATTCATCCCATCGAAGCCTTCGTAATTAACTGCAAAGCTCAAGTTAATTTAGTCCTTTGAGTCAAGAAAGTTCTTTAGATGTCTAAAAGTGACTGAAGAAATACCTTCTCGAACCGATGTGGAAGATTTTCATTCAACTGTGGTCGGGGATAGCAGGTAACTGGTTAGAGAAAGCAAAGCGAGGTCGGTTGTACGGTTCTCCGCTCTCCGAGGAAAACTCGTTCTTCGTTCCGGAGCAAGTACCTGTTCTTCGTTCTTAGAATTCGCTAATCGCTTGTAAAAGCTCAGTTGCAAGTTCCAAGATGCAAGTTGTAAGAAAAAGCATAAGAACGGGGTTGGGGTTAGCGGGTTCGTGGTAGGAAAGAACGAGAGAACCTGGTTGACAGTTGAACGGTTCTTCGAGGAGAACCCGTTGTTCGTTCCAGAGCGATTATCTGTTCTTCGTTCTTGGTTAAGGCAAAAAACCACGAATGGCATTATGATCTTCGATCTTATCCAAGGACGGGTTTATGCTCTTGGACGCCGGACGGCTCTCAATGCCCTTACGAGACCCGAGACTTATTACCCGAGATCCGGTTCGTACCAGGAACTTGCACACGAAGTGTCGGAACGAAGAACTTAGGTGCAAAGCACCAGAACAATGATCTTCTCTCTTTGCCAAGAACCTGGACGCGCAGCGTCAGAACGAGGAACCGCTCTTGTTCCTAAAAATGGAGTCCCCATTTTTGTTCCCAGTCTTGTTCTTTTTGTTCCCCCTATTTTTTGTTCCCAATTCCCCATAATAATCAGCCTCCCGTGGAAGCCAAAGAATACTATCGAACAACTATCAGCAATGACGTGCCATGACTGTAATCCAATTCAGATGATTATCAGAGCGTAATCGCAGACTTCAGAAATCGGATAGCTTATGTTCAGAGTATTCGAAACATTGAAAGTTTCAGATCATCTTTCGGGGTTTTGCATAACATCTGGCTTACTCGACAAGCTGTATATTCATCTAAATCTCATAAAATATCTCTACTAATCGAAAGTAAGAGATCTGTAAGAAACTATAACTATACAAATGTTTAATATAGGTTATAGAAACTAAATTAATTGGCCCGGGTACTTTCATTCCCGGGCCCTTAAATAGACTGCGAAGGTGGAGAAATCTATTTCAGTTAACCGTTGCTTTTCACGAACAGCGTTTCCCCAAAGAGGGGGTTATTAGAAGCTTTGGTTTCCATAGGCTATATAATCGATTAGGACACCGTTGCTGTCGAAGAGAAATGCGATGTCACCTTCATTAAGCCAGACGGCGTTCTTTCTCCACGAGATACCTATTCTGCCATTCGCCGGATCGTTATAGTTTGAGGCATGAGTACCGGCTTCGGTATAAGTGTACACTCGAACAATCCCGCCCGGCGGAAGAGTTACGTTACCAAAAGTATACACGGCTGACTTCTCCAGTCTATCTTTTATCTTCCATCCTACAAGAGACAACGGAGCCGAAGTTCTGTTAACGACTTCAATGAACTCCGGTGTCCCTCCAGGATCAAAAGTGCCGAACCCGACACCCGCAGTCCCGACCTTCACCCTGTAAACGGCGGTGACCTCTTGAGGCGTGAAGGCCGCCTTGTCAAGACCGCCGGCCATTTCATAAAAGCCCGTCAGCGTCTCGCCCGGTGTGACCCTGGTGACTGCCGGAAGAATGTTTCTCAGAGTATCGAAATGCAGATCGTCTTTCGTGAAGATGTAAGCCACGGAATAGTCCGTTCCGGGTACATACAGAACGCCCCAGTTCTGACCATCGACGTTCCTGCCCAGATCGTTGATAGTCATATTCTCCAGCGAAGAAATACCTTCTAAATAGAAGAGCTGATCCATAGCCTTTGAAAGAGCCTTCATATTATAGGCGATTTTCACCGCCGTCGCCTTCCTCATGGCGTTAAGCGAAAGCGGCGTTATTACGGCTATGAGAGCGGCTATAACAGCAAGAACTATAAGAAGCTCAACGAGCGAAAAACCTTTGTTGACCTGACATCCCGCTTGTTTTGTAACTAGGTTTCTTCGAAGGCAACAGAGCATCTTCGTTACAGTATCTTGTGGGCTTGCATTTCGTGCATTTATTAGGTATAATTGTACCTATTGAGAGGAGGGAATGCATGGCTCATCGTATTCATATAAGAAATAAGGATACAGGGGTTACCTACGTTTATGAAGGAATATCTTACTGGGATAAAGAGAAGAAGCAGCCACGGAATAAGAGAGTGTGTATAGGAAAGATCGATCCTGAAACAGGTGAGTTCATTCCCTCAAAGAGACTTAATCCTGAACAGGCTGCTGTAAGAGATCCCGCTGTTACTGCTACTGCAAAGATTGTTGGTCCTGCAATGGTGCTTGATGCTGTGAGCAAAGAACTCGGACTGGAGAAGGTATTGAAGGGTTGTTTTTCAAAGTTGTATCGGCAGGTTTTGTGCATGGCATACTACCTTGCTGTGCGTGGAGGTCCGCTGAGTCACTGTGAAGCTTGGAGTAAGAGTCATAGCAATCCATATGATGCCATACTCACAAGCCAGAGAATAAGTGAGATACTGAGGTCTTTAGGCGATGATGAAAGAGAGACCTTTTTTGCCAGGTGGACAAAGAAGGTGGTTGAGAACGACTATTTGTGTTATGACATTACATCAG